>CAIMSI010000022.1 GCA_903844115.1 uncultured Actinomycetes bacterium | reverse complement strand
CTTCATGATTACTACTTAATAAGCTAGCAAGCACCGGAATTCCAACTGGTGATGAGCTAGCTATGGCAATCTTCAATGAATCCCCTGAACCAATTCTCTAGACAATTCTTTAGACAATTCTTTGGAGAATCTTCTAGAACCCTAAGCCACGAGTGGCATGAGGTGAAATCTTAAGTGTTGGTAATCCTCCAGCGCTTGATGCTTCGCCAAACCAATCGCTCTCCCGGATCTCTTTCATTGCCAATTTCCTGTCTTGCGCCGATAACTTGTCGATGAAGAGAATCCCGTCCAGATGGTCCGTTTCATGTTGTAAAGCACGCGCCAAGAACTCAGTTCCATCCACCGTTATTGGCTCTCCATGCATGTTAAATCCTTTGGCCACTGCTCGCATGGCGCGAGGAGTGCTATATCGCAGCTCGGGAAAACTTAGACAGCCTTCTTCGCCCTCCTGCAATTCATCACCCAGGTCAAGGCTCGGATTGATCAGATGCCCCACGGCCTCATCGACATCCCAAACAAATACACGCAATGAAACTCCGATTTGTGGAGCTGCCAACCCTGCGCCTGGTGCATCTTGCATGGTTTCAATCAAATCAGCGACCAAAGTGCGCAACTCCTTGTCGAAGGTGGTCACTGGTGTAGCCGGAGTCGTGAGGACCGGATCGCCAAAATATCGAATGGGTTGGATAGGCATAGCAGAATTCTAGATGAACTCATAAGGGTCTACTGACACCCGAAACACTTTACGGCCTTGCAAACTGCGCACACGATTGATTTCATATACTTTACGCGCGACGATAGAGCCGAGTGAAACTGGGTATTTCACAATCAGACGCGAGGTTCCAGCCAGTCGGTCAGTTGGATTGATAGGAGTGATCGGACCTATCGGACCAATCGTGCGAATTTCTCCACTATCCATCATCTCTTCAAAAATCACAGGTAAGTTCCCTATTTCCAGTCCCTCACCTTCAATCGAAATCAGGCGATATTCCGGTGGCAACTGCGCCGAAGAGCGGGCAGCAATCTCTGAGAGATGTGTTCGTCGCCACGAATTACGAGTGAGTCCCTGGACAACTGGATGCTCTTTGGCAAGAGATACAAAGACTTCACCATTATTGGCCAACTTGCACAATGCGTTGCTCCACAACAACTGACCTTGTTCATCGCTGCGAAGACCAGTTCGTCCGAAGACTTGTTCTCCATCCATTAAACAAATTGCTGCATATATACCTTCAGGTTCCATGCCTGGAGTGGCAACAACCAAAGTGCGTTCGGCCGGTAGTTCTTGAATGGGAGATTGTGCACTTGCAGAGATAACCCTCACATTGGGGAAAGAACGTCCGTAATCTTCAGCCCTTTTTATGACTCCCTTTGAGAGTGAACGTGGAAGAGATTTTTCACAGTACGAGCATTTCCAATTCGCCGATTTTGCTCCGCACATTGGACAAACCGTGGACTTATTATCGCGACCTAGCAAAAGTTTCTCTCCGCACGAACATATGGCCAAATTGCGGCAATGTTGGCAGGCAAAACTTTGAACATAGCCTACGTTTGCGTGAAGGATCAGAACATTTCCACGCTTGAGCCCCTCTGAAATAACAGCATGGGAAGTGGAAGTAGATTCACTCAATATAGAACGTCCATAGGTTCCAACTTCCTGGGAATCCAGGTAGCCCACATCGATGAGCCTTTCGATTTCCAACGAGTGACAGGCACTCATGAAAATCACCTTCTGCTCGGTAGCCCGCATTAAAGCTAAATCTCGAACGTTGTAGGTGGGCATATGCCGTTCATAAAGATTCGAATCTGCCTCGTCCACAATGATGAGTTGATCAGATGGATTCAGATGAAGAAATATCGAACTTCGCAGACCTACTACAATCCCGTCATTCAAATAATTTGCTTCTAGATAATTTGCGTATCTCAGGCTCTTAGCGCTTTCGGCCTGAAGAAGTACGTTTGCAATCTGCGAGAACTTCTGCAAACTCTTGCTATCCGGCACAATCACCACAGTTTTGGAATCAGATTGCAGACGCGAAATCCGTAAGACTTCCTCAACAATCAAGGAACCCTGCTTTACAGTAATAGCAACGCCTCGAGCACCCGCGCCTTGAGCTACGGCTACTGTTGGTGAAATTTTAGCTTTTTTCTCCCCCGTACTTGAAAAAGAGGGTAACGCCAACCGGAGAACATCCCACAATGAGCATCCATAACGTTTTGCAACCTCTTGGAAGAATGAAATCTGCGCTGAGGTCAACGGCGCAGTTGTTGAAATTTGGGCGTCGATGAACTTGAGTCCTGCAGTTGGGTCAGTGCCGTTTCGATCGATAACAATTCCCTCGGTGAGTGAATTGCCAAAGGGAATCTTCACTATAGACCCGACGCAAAGAGTGGATGAGATCTCTTCACCAACCAGGTAAGAATAAGGCTCATCTAGATGGAAGACTTTTGTATCAACAATTACTCGTGCAACTGGGTTTAAAGGCGCCTTAACTTTCCTCACTGCAACTTTTTGTGCGCGCAGCTTAAGTGGCTTTATCAGAGCCACGATTTGTCAACCTTTAACAGCTGATTGCAGAGCTGATGCACGGTCGATTTTTTCCCATGCGAATTCTGGTAACTCCCGACCAAAATGTCCGTAGCTACTAGTTTTAGCGTAAATGGGGCGAAGCAAATCAAGATCCCGAATGATAGCTGCAGGACGCAAATCAAATACTGATTCAATCGCTGCCTCGATCTGGAGAACCGGAACTTTTTCAGTTCCAAAACACTCCACAAAGAGCCCTACCGGTTGTGCTTTTCCAATTGCGTACGCAACTTGAACTTCACAACGCGTAGCAAGTCCAGAAGCGACAACATTTTTTGCAACCCATCGCATGGCATAAGCCGCTGATCGGTCCACCTTCGAAGGATCCTTACCGGAGAAAGCGCCTCCACCATGGCGTGCCATTCCACCATATGTGTCGACAATAATCTTGCGGCCAGTTAAACCTGCATCGCCCATTGGTCCACCTATTACAAAACGGCCAGTCGGATTTATCAATGTGCGGACATCATTTGTCTTGATCTTTAGATCAGCGATTATGGGGTCGATTACTAGCCGTTTGATATCTGGCGCAAGTTTCTTCTCCAGATCGACATCAGCTGCATGCTGAGAAGAAATAACAACTGTATTGAGCGCTACCGCTTTATCACCGTCGTACTCGATTGTGACTTGAGTCTTGCCATCTGGACGAAGATATGCGAGCTCACCACTCTTACGTACCTGTGCAAGCCTCATGGAAAGTTGATGAGCCAGGTGAATCGGAAGTGGCATCAACTGCGGCGTGTCATCACAGGCGTAACCAAACATCAAGCCTTGATCTCCCGCGCCCTGCAAATCCAAAGGATCTACCGATGAAGTAACGCGTTTTTCAAAGGCAGAATCAACGCCTTGGGCGATGTCCTGAGATTGTTGTCCAATCGATAGTGAAACTCCACAAGAGTTTCCATCAAAACCTTTTTCCGAAGAATCGTAACCAATAGCCAAAACCGTATCTCGAACAATTGACATAACGTCTGCATAGCCGTTCGTGGTCACCTCGCCAGCAACGTGTACTTGCCCGGTTGTTATCAACGTTTCCACGGCGACACGACTCTTTGAATCCTGACTAAGCAACGAATCCAAAATTGCATCGGAAATCTGGTCCGCCATCTTATCTGGATGGCCTTCGGTGACAGATTCCGAGGTGAAAAGGCGCTTAGTTCGTGTTGTCATTGGCGTAACCTAACTTATCGATAGCGATACTGAACAATTGACTCGCAAGTGTCATCTTTGAATTGCGAGAGAATTCTGTTTTCTTGCCCTCCACGTCGAGAATGGTGCCTTCGGTATCATCTTTCCCGAATATATCTCCGCCAGAGACATCATTTACATATATAAGATCAAGATTCTTTGCCCGCAATTTTTCTTGTGCCCTAATAATTGAGTCACTTCCGGTCTGAGCCGCAAAACCAATGACAAACTCCTTCACCTTTTTAAGGGCGAGAGTGCCAATGATGTCGGGATTCTCGACAAGTGAAATAGATGTGAGTTCACCTTTTGCATATTTTGTTGATGATGGTGATGCTGGTCTAGCATCCGACACCGCTGCAGACATTACGACAATGTCAGTTCCCGTAAAACGGTTTTGCATTTCCAGGTTCATCTGTTGCGCCGTAGTTACGTGTACTACTTCAACGCCTTCAATCTCTGTATCTTGAGAATTAGCAATAACAAGAGAAACTGATGCTCCTCTGGAAGCTGCATTAATCGCAAGAGCAATTCCTTGTTTACCTGATGAAAGATTGCCAATATAGCGGACGGGATCAATCGCCTCACGAGTTCCGCCGGCGCTAATGAGCACCTTACGATTGCGCAAATCTGACTTGTGATGCAATTTCTCTTCAACTTCTCTCACTATTTGCGCGCTCTCGGGGAATCGTCCGATGCCAACATCACCACTAGTTAACTTTCCAACACTTGGATCAAGAACAGTTATTCCTCGGCCGCGAAGTGTTGCGACATTTGCCACCGTTGAAGCGTTTAGCCACATTTCTGTGTGCATCGCAGGGACAACAATCAGAGGCGCAGTGGAAGCCAAAATAACATTAGTCAAAAAATCATCCGCGCGCCCTGATGCTATTCGCGCAATGAGGTCAGCCGTGGCAGGAGCTATAACTATCGCATCAGCTTTCTTGGCTAATACAATATGTGGTACTTCGTGAACGTTATTCCAAAGGTCATCTTGCACTGGTCGACCGGATAGAGCTTCCCAAGTGGCCTTACCAACAAAATTCAGAGACGCACGAGTGGGGATGACTGAGACAAGAAAGCCGGCATCTTGAAGTCGACGCAATAAATCACAAGCTTTGTAAGCAGATATTCCTCCACCTACACCAAGGATAATTTCCCTTGATATCTTAGAAGCAGGCGCAGTCATTGCTCACCGCGAAATTATGCTGAAGCTTCGGTGCTCTTTGGTTCGAGATTTTCGATGGTGAGTAAACCCTCATTAATCTCGCGAAGAGCGATAGAGAGAGGCTTCTCATGAACGTATGTATCGACAAGCGGACCAACATATTCAAGAAGGCCTTCACCAAGTTGTGAATAATAAGCATTAATTTGGCGCGCACGCTTTGCAGCGTAGAGGACGAGACTGTATTTAGAACCAGCCTTATCGAGAAGTTGATCGATAGGAGGATTGGTGATTCCGTCGTTCGCAGACAAATTAGACACTGTGACCCCTTATAACTCTCTTGTACGCAAATCTCTTATGGCGCAGTTGCCAAGGATACCATCTGGGCTACAACGCCCTCGACCTGCTCATTCACGATAGTAAAGTCGAATTCTGCTGCCGCTGCCATCTCCTGGCGCGCAAGGGCTAGTCGGGCTTCTCGCCTCTCTGGAGAGTCCGTCCCCCGGTTGGCAAGTCTGGTTTCAAGTTCTTCCCAGGAGGGAGGCGCAATGAAGATCAGTTTGGCAGTCGGATCAGTTTTTCGAATTTGCCTCGCCCCATCAATTTCGATTTCTAGAAGAACGTGCTTTCCTAGTTCTCGCCACTCATTTACGGGAGTCTTAGGAGTTCCATACCTGGCACCTGCAAAGTTTGCCCATTCAAGAAATTCGTTGCTAGCGACCAGTTGATCAAACTTGTTCTCTGTTACAAAAAAATAATCCACACCATCTTTTTCGGTAACACGTGGCGCTCTTGTCGTAACAGAAACGCTCACCCAAAAGCGAGGGTCATTTTTTAGATATGCAGTAATTGTGCTCTTCCCAACGCCTCCAGGCCCGGACATCACAACGAGGGAACCCTGTTTAGGATCTAGCTTCATAATTCCCGCCTCCTTGCGCAGAGCTCGTAATTGGTGTGCACCCAGTCCACCAATTCTACGGGTTAAAGATATCTTCTTCCGCTCCATAATAAGTTGTGCTCGGGCCGGACCAACTCCGGGTATGGAACCCAAAAGGTCCAACACTTTCATTCTCTGTATTGATTCACGGGGATCATTAATTGCATCAAATATGGAGATTGTATTGGTGGTGATTGCTTCTTTCACAGACGCCCTTTCAATGCGGGCTGCTTTTGCTAAGAGTAGGTTCGCACGCCTTTGCTCCGCTGAGAGTACGGGAGGATTTGGTCTGCGATCTGGACTCATTAGCGCGTGCTATCAGTTATCTCGCGCGCTTTATCCAACATCAAACGCGAATCGGTTAACGAAGTAATTGGACGGCCGATAACTAACAATGTGGAACCAGCTTTGATCGCATCTGCCGGAGTCATCACTCTATTTTGGTCTCCGAGATCTGATCCCGCTGGGCGCACGCCAGGAGTAATAATTGTTGGAGAATCTCCAACTGCAAGTCGTATGGCCCGCACTTCTAGCGGGGAGCAAACAATTGCGCGTGCTCCGGCTACAACCGATTGCTTGGCTAAACTCACAGCGGATTGAAGTGCATCCTCAGCAAAACCAATTTCTTGTAAATCAATTTCAGATAACGACGTCAAAATTGTGACTGCCGTAATATCTATGTGAGGAGCAGCCTCCACAGCCGAGCGCACCATATCTTTACCGCCGGAAGCATGAACGGTAAGAAAGCGAGGATTTATATGCGCAATGGCTTTTGTCGCCGATGCCACCGTATTAGGAATATCGTGGAGTTTGAGATCTAAAAATAGATCAAAATCTCCAACCTCGCGCAAACGAGCTATTCCAGTCTCTCCGTGTGTGAGGAAAAATTCAAGACCAGTTTTATAAACCTTGATAACTTCATTTGTCGCTTCAATCCACTCGCAGGCCTTATCAAGGTGCGGTGTATCTAGCGCCAAAATGATCGGCGACTGTGACATAACCATTCCTATCCATTCTCCGGGCGATGAGCAAAACCAACCGCGTCACTGAAATTGGTAAATCCCCGCTCCAAGAGCAACGCTTGCAATTCATCCTTGACCTTCATTACCGCCGTAGGATTTCCAAAGGTTGCAGTACCAACTGAAATAGCGCTGGCTCCGGCTAGAACAAGTTCAAGGGCGTCAACGCCGGTAGCAACTCCACCCATTCCAATGATTGGAGTTTTCGGAAGAGATTCGTGCACTTGATAAATCGCACGCACTGCTATTGGTCTAATTGCCGGACCCGATAATCCTCCTGTTTTTTGCGCAAGCTTTGGTCTCATCGTGTTCACATCGATCACCATTCCAAGCACTGTATTGATCAGCGCAAGTCCATCTGCTCCTGCGTTCACTACTTCTTTTGCGATCATCGCAATGTCAGTAACGTCTGGTGAGAGCTTTGCAATAATGGGTAAGTCGCCTCCTACATTGCGCCGTACGTTTTCAATAGCCGCGCGAGCGGTCTCTGGATGGCATGAAAAAACCATTCCTCGGTTCTCTACGTTAGGGCACGAAATATTCACTTCAATACCAACAACATTGGGTAGAGCTCGAACGCGCCGAGCTAGCACCGCGTAATCATCAACGGTTTCACCCGCGATGCTAATGATGATTCGTGCATCTTGCGATTGCAACCACGGTATATCGTTTTCTAGGAAAAGATCTATCCCGGGGCCCTGTAAACCTATCGAATTAAGCATTCCGCTTGGAGTTTCTGCCATGCGGGGGGTGGCTCGCCCACTCCTTGGTTTCAACATAATTGATTTGGTTACAATCGCACCAATTTCCGTTAATGCAAAAAATTGCGATAGTTCTTTGCCTGAGCCGGCGCAGCCGCTCGCGGTAAGAATCGGATTGGGTAGCGAGGTTCCAGAGATCTTCGTTGAATAGTTAAACATCAAGCGCCCCACGTACCTTCAGGGATTTTTCGATTACTGTCCCAGACAACGCTGGCACCATCCATGACTGGGCCGTCGATACATGTCCTTGTCATTCTTACAATTCCATCTTCCCTTCGTATCGGCACTACGCACGTCATGCACACGCCAATTCCACAGGCCATGCTTTCTTCCACAGATGCTTGATGAACTAGCTTGTATTTGTCAGCAATTTCTTGGATAGCCTTAAGCATCGCCATGGGACCACAAGAATAAATAATCTCAGACTCGTTCTCCGTGATGAGTTGTGGCAGCGCATCGCTAACTTTTCCTTCAATTCCAACGGATCCATCATCTGTCGTTAACGTCATGGATGAAACTGAACGCTTGCCTTCAAGCGGGGCATAAATCTTGCCTGCCGTGCTAGCTCCGAGAACCATGTCAACGCGACATCCACGTGACTTAAGAACTTCGGCCAATCCAAATAATGGAGCCGATCCGTAGCCACCTCCGACTAATAAAGCGCGAACCGGTTCGGTAGGGATTCCAAAGGATGTGCCAAGTGGGCCGACCATATCGACGTGATCGTGCACTTCTCTAGAAGCCAGCCACTTACTTCCCTGTCCGTGTGGTGCAATCACAAGTTCTATTACGCCACCGGCGCTGCCCTTATCTGAGGATCGATAAATTGCAAACGCGCGCCGCAACACAAGTGAGGAGGCTTCTCCCCCAACTGCGATAGCAACAAAATTTCCAGGTCGCGCATTTTGCGCTAGCCCATCCACAGCAAAGACCATATGGTGATATGCGCCAACTTTTTTATTACTCAAAACTTCGGCAGAAGTTTGCAAAGCGCGGGGATTTATTGCGCTCATGCTGACCACTCTTGGATAGATTTAATTGAGAAAGCGCTTTTTGTGATGTCGGATATCCCCGCAACGGCGGCTTTAAATCCTGCGATAGTCGTGATTATAGGAATCTGACGTTGAACCGATGCAGTTCTGATCAGCCAACCATCGTGGCGCGTGCCGCGACCAAGAGGTGTATTGATAACTAATTGGACGGTCCCGTTTGTAATAATATCGACAGCCGAGGGCCCCGAACTAGTTGCATCTGAATTCTTTCGCACCTGTGTTGATGCAACTCCATTTTCCAATAAGAAATCATGAGTACCACCCGTAGTAAAAAGATTGAAACCAAGGTTCACTAACGTGCGAGCTGGTTCAACCGACCCTTGCTTATCTCGCTCACTTAAAGATAGGAATACATTTCCGTTCGTTGGAAGCGCACCGAATGCGGCGGTTTGGCTTTTTGCGTATGCCTCTCCGAAAGTATTGGCTATTCCCATCACTTCACCGGTTGATCGCATTTCCGGACCAAGAACTGAATCAACCCCAGTCCCATCTACGCGGCGGAATCGATTCCACGGGAGAACTGCTTCCTTCACCGAAATACCATGTGCCAGGCCATCACCGGAATCCGGTAGGACTCCAGCTCCACGCAAGTCAGAAATACTTTTACCAACCGAAATAAGGGCTGCCGCCTTGGCTAACGGATTTCCCGTTGCCTTACTGACAAACGGAACGGTTCGCGATGCACGTGGATTAGCCTCTAGAACATAAAGGGTCCCAGTTTCACCTGGACCAGTTCTCGTGATTGCAAATTGAATATTGATTAATCCACGAACCCCAACGCCAGAAGCTATCTTGAAGGTCGCTTCTCTGATTTGCATCAACATATCGGTGTTGAGAGAGGCACTCGGTAAAACACAGGCAGAGTCTCCTGAATGAATTCCAGCTTCCTCAATATGCTCCATTACACCAGCAAGGAAAAGTTCCTTACCATCGTAAAGTGCGTCAACATCAATTTCAATCGCATCATCCAAAAACCTATCAATCAAAACCGGATGGTTCGGGGTAATCTCAGTAGCGCGTTCGATAAAACCCTTCAATGATTCATCGTCGTAAACTATTTCCATTCCACGGCCACCCAAAACGAATGATGGACGAACCAAGACCGGGTAACTTATTTCATGAGCAATTGTGAGCGCTTCGGCATATGAATGAGCCATTCCATATTTCGGAGCTACCAGGTGGGCGTCATCGAGTACTTTACCGAATTGGCCACGATCTTCAGCCAGGTCAATCGAATCTGGACTAGTTCCAAGAATCTTCACACCGGCTTCCATCAACCCACGGGCTAGTCCCAGTGGTGTTTGTCCGCCAAGTTGAGCGATAACACCAAGTACGGGGCCTGCCAAAGTTTCAGCATGTACTACTTCTAATACATCTTCCAATGTGAGCGGTTCAAAATACAATCGATCAGAAGTGTCATAATCGGTAGATACAGTTTCAGGGTTGCAGTTAATCATGATGGTCTCATAACCCGCCGCTTTGAGAGCGAATGCAGCATGTACGCAAGAATAATCAAACTCAACGCCTTGACCAATACGGTTCGGCCCACTGCCCAAGATGATCACTGCCGGCTTTGTGCGCGGAATTACTTCAGTTTCTAAATCATATGTTGAGTAATGATAAGGCGTGTGCGCCTCAAATTCGGCCGCACAAGTGTCAACTGTTTTATAGACTGGAAGTATTCCCAGACGATGACGGACTACTCGTACTTCGCTCTCACTTACTCCGCGCAATTCACTGATTTGAAAATCGGAGAACCCATAACGCTTTGCTCGGGTAAGAATCTCAGAGCTGAGGTCTGATGCTTGCCTGATTTCAACTGCGATTTGATTTATTAATTCAATTTGAGACAAGAACCAAGGATCAATCTTTGTGAGATTGTGTAGATCTTCAACCGTTGACCCTAAAGCCATTAACTGTTGGACCTGTTGAAGGCGAAACTCTGTTGGTATCCCAACAGCCGACTCAAGTGCTTCCTTTGATAGAGCTGGCGTTGTCCACGAGAACGAAGTTCCTTTTTTCTCCACCGAGCGCAGAGCCTTTTGAAGAGCCTCTGGAAAACTTCGACCTATGGCCATTGCCTCGCCAACTGACTTCATAGTTGTTGTTAAACGAGGGTCTGCCTCTGGAAATTTTTCAAAGGCAAAGCGAGGAACTTTGACAACTATATAGTCAAGAGTTGGCTCAAATGAGGCAGGGGTACTCCGAGTGATGTCATTTTGAATTTCATCCAGGCTGTATCCAATTGCTAATTTCGTGGCAATTTTCGCGATAGGAAAACCAGTTGCTTTGGAGGCAAGGGCTGAAGAACGAGAAACGCGAGGATTCATTTCAATAACAATGATCCGACCATCTACCGGATTGACAGCAAATTGGATGTTGCAACCACCAGTTGCCACCCCGACTTCACGTATGATTTTGATCGAAAGGTCTCTCAACTTTTGATATTCCACATCCGTAAGCGTTAGAGCCGGAGCCACCGTAATGGAGTCGCCCGTATGAACGCCCATAGGATCTACATTCTCAATGGAGCAGACGATGACAACATTGTCCTTATGGTCGCGCATAACTTCGAGCTCATATTCTTTCCATCCAAGAATTGATTCTTCTAAGAGAACTTCCGTTGTTGGGCTATGGCGCAATCCTGCGCCAGCGATCAAATCAAGTTCTTCTCGATTGAATGCGATTCCCGAACCCAAACCACCCATGGTGAATGAGGGGCGCACCACCACCGGATAATTCAATTCTTTTACTGCTAAATAGCAGTCTTCAAGACTATGGCAAATTGCAGAACGCGCAGACTCTCCCCCAATTTTTGCCACAATTTTTTTGAAGATATCTCTATCTTCTCCACGTTTAATCGCAGGTATATCAGCTCCGATGAGCTTAGTTCCATACTTTTCAAATATTCCTAATTGATCTAGCGCCATGGCTGCATTCAGCGCAGTCTGTCCGCCAAGCGTTGCAAGTACCGCGTCAGGCCTTTCCTTTGCAATAATCTTTTCGATAATCTCAGTTGTGATTGGCTCTATGTATGTAGCATCGGCAAACTCAGGATCGGTCATGATAGTCGCAGGATTAGAGTTGATCAGAATTACTCGAACACCTTCTTCGCGTAACACTCGGCACGCTTGCGTTCCTGAATAGTCAAACTCGCATGCCTGGCCGATGACAATCGGGCCACTACCTATTACTAAAACACTCTTAATCGAAGGATCTTTAGGCATGGTGTTTCGCCTTCTCCTTCGCCATCATGTCCACGAAGTGATCAAAAAGATATGAAGCATCGTGAGGACCCGCGGCTGATTCGGGATGATATTGAACGCTAAACGCTGGTCGCTCAAGTAACTCAAGACCTTCGACAACGCCATCATTGAGACAAATATGGCTCACATATCCGGCGCCAAAAACAGTCGTGAAGTTTGAATCAATCGGCGCAGCTACCGCAAACCCATGATTATGCGCGGTGATTTCAACAGTTCCGTCTTTTATGTTTTGTACTGGTTGATTAATTCCCCGATGACCAAATGGCAATTTATAAGTCTCAAAACCTAAAGCTCGTCCCAATATTTGATGACCGAAACAGATACCAAATAGTGGCATTGAGTCGAGAAGAAATTCTCTCACCAGTTCAACCATTTCCGTCATCGCTGCGGGATCTCCTGGGCCATTGGATAGAAATACACCATCCGGGTTGATAGCAAGAATCTCTTCTTTGTTGGATGAAACTGGGAAAACATGAACCTCGATACCGCGTTGTGCCATATGTCGCGGCGTAGCGGACTTAATTCCTAAATCAAGAGCCGCCACAACAAATTTCTTAGTTACACCTGCCGGCACAGGAACAATGTATTTCTCTTGAGTTGAAACATCCGCAGCCAGAAATGCTCCACTCATTACAGGTGATTGCCGAACTTTGATTACCATTTGTTCACGAGAATGAACTTCACCAGAAAATATTCCGACACGCATTGAACCTCTATCGCGCAAATGTCGAGTTATCGCGCGCGTATCAACGCCTTGAATGCCGACTACACCAGCATCCACCAAAGAATCTTCAAGGGAAATTTCCGATCTCCAATTACTCACACGAGGAGAAGGATTTCTCACAACAAACCCAGAAACCCAAATCTTCTTAGACTCCTGATCGAAATGATTCATTCCGGTATTTCCAATGTGAGGCGCCGTCATGATTACGACCTGTTTGTGATACGACGGATCGGTAAGTGTTTCTTGATAGCCGGTCATACCTGTTGAGAAGACTGCTTCACCAAATGTCTCGCCCAAGCAAGCCCAAGATTCACCTTCAAAAATTGCGCCGTCATCGAGAACTAGGTATGCCTTACTCATGCTTCTTACCTGTCAATTTTCCATCTTTCACAACAATCACGCCTTCAAAGATTGTATGTACAACCTTAACCGGCAGAACATGACCATGGAACGGAGTATTTCGACTTTTTGATAGCAACTTCTCCTTATCCACGCTCCAGCTTTCGGTGGGATTAATCACTGTCAGATTTGCTGGCGATCCAACAAGGATTTGCTGTCCTTGCCTTGCGTATCCACCGATACGAGCGGGATTGGTAGACATAACTCGGACAACGTCTTCCCAACTCATCAAACCTTCGCTCACCATAGTTTTGGCAACCACCGACAAGGCGGTCTCCAACCCAAGCATTCCAAAGGAGGCTGCGCTCCATTCGCACTCTTTTTCTTCTGCCGGATGTGGTGCATGGTCGGTCGCAACGATATCGATTGTGCCATCGGCAAGCCCTGCTCGCAAAGCCATAACATCTTGCGAAGTGCGCAGAGGTGGATTTACTTTATATACAGGGTCATAACTTTCTACCAAATCATCTGTTAGAAGTAAATGATGTGGAGTAACTTCGGCAGTTACGTTAATTCCTTGGGACTTTGCCCATCGCACCAGTTCAACACCACCCTTTGTGGTGAGATGGCAAATGTGTAAGCGACTTTTCACGTGATCTGCAAGAAGAATATCTCTAGCAATAATCGCTTCCTCGGCAACCGCTGGCCATCCGCTCAGTCCTAAGCGAGAGGAAACCTCACCCTCGTTCATTTGCGCGTGTTCAGTAAGTCTAGGATCTTGCGCATGCTGGGCGATAACACCGTTGAATGATTTTACATATTCCAATGCGCGTCGCATCACTAATGGATCACTGACGCATTTTCCATCGTCGCTGAAGACCCGAACTTGAGCTGCGCTGTCGGCCATAGCCCCTAGTTCGGCTAAACGTTCTCCCGCTAGCCCAACAGTGACAGCTCCTACCGGATAAACCGCGCACAAACCTGCTTCTTTCCCGAGTCGAAATACTTGCTCAACAACTCCTGCCGTATCGGCAACTGGAGAGGTATTGGCCATAGCTGATACCGCGGTAAAGCCACCCATTACTGCAGATTGTGAACCAGATAAAACCGTCTCAGAATCTTCCTTTCCAGGTTCACGCAGATGCGTATGTAAATCTACAAGACCAGGAAGAACCATGAGGTTTGTGCAATCAATTACTTCACCTTCAGTGCTCTGTCCTATCGCGCTGATTAATTCCCCAGATACCACGACATTTGTGCGATCACCGTTTGGCAATGAGACGTTCTTTAATGTGTACTTCATGAGAGAACCTCCGAAAGTGTCGCCCCGCCAAGGAGTAAATATAGAACGGCCATCCGAGTAACAACACCGTTACCGACCTGATCAATTATCACCGAACGCGCAGAATCAGCAGAAGCCGCTGAAATCTCAAGACCGCGATTCATTGGCCCTGGATGCATTACTATCGAATTTTTCTTCATACGCTTTAGCCTTGTTTCGTTGAGGCCATAACGGCGTGCATATTCTCTTTCGCTAGGAAAATAATAATTGCTCATACGTTCTAATTGAATTCGAAGCATCATTACTACATCAAAAGACTCTAGCTCGGCATCAAGATCATACGAAATATTCACGGGCCATTTTTCAACTCCAACAGGAAGCAATGTAGGAGGAGCTATCAAGGTTACCTTGGCGCCCATCATCGTTAAGAGCAACACATTTGAGCGAGCCACGCGGGAGTGCAGAATATCTCCTACAATCGCGATTTTAAGTGACGAGAAGTCCCGATTATTGTCAGGAAACCTCTTCGAAATTGTATATGCATCAAGCAACGCTTGTGTCGGGTGTTCGTGAGTTCCATCTCCAGCATTAATTACTGTTGCATTTATCCAACCAGAGTCGGCTAGGCGCTGGGCTGCCCCCGATGAGCCATGTCTAATAACAACCGCATCCGCCCCCATTGCTTGGAGCGTTTGAGCAGTGTCTTTCAAACTCTCACCTTTGCTGACACTTGAACCTTTTGCAGAAAAATTTATTACATCAGCCGACAGTCGCTTTGCTGCTGTCTCAAATGAAATACGAGTCCGAGTAGAATCTTCAAAAAAGAGATTGACCACAGTTCGACCTCGTAACGTTGGTAACTTCTTCGTTGGGCCAGTCGTAATCTTTTCAAGCTGGGTTGCTGTAGCCAATATCGCAATCACATCTTCGTGCGACAAGTCATTTATTGACAGTAGTTGATTCTTCATCGTGCACCAGTGATTTCCACAGAATCATGACCGTCTACTTCTAGCAATGAAACCTTGACGCTTTCATTGGAAGATGTTGGTAAATTCTTTCCCACATAATCGGCCCGAATTGGTAGCTCGCGATGGCCTCTATCAACCAGGACTGCCAATTGGACGGTCTTTGGTCTGCCCAATTCACCCAGTGCATCTAAAGCTGCGCGGATTGTTCTACCGGAAAAGAGAACGTCATCAACTAGAACAACGTGCTTGCCTTCAATTCCCCCAGGTGGAAGAAGCGTGGATAAAAGTGGTCGCGGCGGACGAAGTCGAAGATCATCGCGATGCATCGTGATATCCAGAGTTCCCACCGGAACTTCGTTGCCTAAGCTTTTAAGTATCTGCGCCAGGCGTGTTGCTAAAAACGCTCCTCGTGTTGGGATTCCCAGCAGCACCACTGATTCAAGACCGTGGTTGCGTTCAATAATTTCATGGGAGATACGTTTTAAGGCGCGATCTATGTCGGCCGACTCCAAAATAGCACTCATCTAAGCTCCTTCGCCGCCTCACTGGACGGATCGTTAAAGGGTTTTAAAACAGACTGCCTTGCGGGGGTAAAAATACCACCTGTGGATAGAAAAAGCGTAATTTCGCCACGAGGGCTACCGTCCACGCATGAATAAAAATAAAACTGAACTTAGTTCGCTCACCATTGACGCACCGACCATCGAAGCCCTCGCCGCTTCCATACGCAGAATCCGAAAATCCAAAGGCTGGACCCTTAAGGATGTAGAACAGGCTTCTTCTGGGAAATGGAAGGCCGTTGTTATTGGCTCTTATGAACGCTGCGACCGCGCCTTGTCCCTCAACAAAGCAATCTCACTCGCTGCCTTTTATAAAGTTCCCCTAGATGAATTGCTCGGCATAACCCCACCATTGGAAGTCAAAGCAGACCGGCTCACCTTCGATATCCGCCGGGTTAAAGACTCTCCAGAACCCTCACTTGCTCCCTTGCAACGCTTTATTAGCAGTATCTGCAACGCAAGACGAGACTGGAACGGTGAAGTTCTATCGGTTCGCGCTTCTGACTCTCTCGCTTTGTCGGCCGCGGTTCAAATTCCACATTCCCAACTTCAGTCTGGATTAGAGGCTTACGGATTACTCTTTACAACGCCAAAGAAGGCTTAAGAGCGATGATCCGACCAAGTACTCCGTTGATGTAGCCAGAGGATTCATCTGTTGAAAGTTCTTTCGCCAAAGAAACAGCCTCTGACACGGCCACTTTGTCATCAAGCTCTTCTTTCCATAAAATTTCGAACAGAGCAATCCGTAAGAGGTTGCGATCAATGGATGGCATTCGATCCAAATCCCATCCCTGTGCATAAGTAATAATGAGCTCATCAATTTTCGACAGGTGCTCGGTGACGCCGTTCAATAAGACCTCGACATAAACACTTTCGGAAAGCTCTAAAACAGGCCTGCTATGAAAGAGATCCAGCGCCAGCGCCTTGCGGATATCGGCCTCATAAAGAAAGTCCAACGCACGCTTTCTAGCCTTGCGCCTTGCGCTCATATTTTTAGAATCCCTATCGCGTTAATTAGCGCGGCCGAGATAAGACCCATTACGAGTATCCACCAAGATTTTCTCATCCTGTTTTATGAAAAGTGGAACTTGTACAGTAATCCCTGTCTCCACAGTTGCAGGCTTAGTTCCACCAGAGGAGCGATCGCCTTGGAGTCCAGGCTCGGTGTACGTAACAACGAGTTCAACTGATGCGTTTAACTCTATATATAAAGGACTTCCTTCGTGCATAGCAACGATTGCCTCGCAATTTTCTAACATGAAGTTTACAGAATCACCAACAACCGACTCAGGTACTGAAATCTGATCAAAATTCTTAGCATCCATAAACATAAAGTCATCACCATCGCGATATAGGAATGTCATATCCCGCTTCTCGAGTACTGCAACTTCTACTTTGACTCCGGCATTGAATGTCTTTTCAACAACCTTGCCCGTGAGTACCTGGCGCATCTTCGTGCGGACAAAGGCAGGGCCTTTTCCAGGCTTTACATGTTGGAACTCGATAACAGTCCAGAGTTGACCATCGATGTCGAGGGTCATTCCATTCTTAAGGTCATTTGTTGTTGCCATGTCTTCAACCCGTTCTTTTCAAAAAAATGATTTACCAGCCCCGAAGAATACCCGAGGTATTGGTACTACTTGAGCAGATCTTTGAGCGCGATGAGCGCAAGGCGATAGGAATCTGGGCCAAATCCGGCAATTGTTCCCGTTGCTATTCCAGAAATAACTGATGTATGGCGAAACTCTTCACGGCGCAGTGGATTGCTGATGTGCACCTCAATTAAAGGGACACTCAACATTTCCGCTGCATCTCGGATTGCGTAGGAGTAATGAGTGAATGCCGCCGGATTGATAACCACAGGGATTTTTGCCTCAGCAGCCTCATGAAGCCATTGAATAATGTCTACTTCGCTATCACTTTGCCGAACATCTGCCACCAAACCAACATCCACAGCGCATTTTTCTATGAATAGTTTCAAAGCTGGAAAATCAAGGTTTCCATAAATTGAGGTGTCGCGTAAATCTAGTCGCCCAAGATTGGGACCGTTGAGTACTAAGACCTTCGTATTTTTCACTCAGCAATTCTCTCATAAGTGGTTTCAAGAATGTCGGAGGTTACATCTTCAAGCCAATGGGGGCTCCCGATACTGTTTAGACCTATAAATCGAAGTGATGAACCTCTTGCCTTCTTATCTGAGCGCATCAATTCTAGAATCGGAGCGAATGGCATCTTTGTGGACGTGGGAAGATCATATTGTTGCAAGATTGAGCGATGTAGTTCAATGACTTCTTCTTTGAGTCCTAATAGCTTTCCAGAGAGCTCGGCAGCGAAGACAAGTCCGACTGAAACCGCCTCACCATGCCTAATCTCATAGTGAGACATCTTCTCGATTGCATGCCCGAAGGTATGTCCGTAGTTGAGTATTTCTCGTAGTTTGCTCTCTTGGAAATCTTGGGAAACTACATCCGCCTTCACAACAATGCTGCGAAATATAAGCTCCTCAGAAACTTCATGAGCCTTCGAAACGTTATTGTGGCTTTGCAAAATATCGAGAATTTCTGAGTCGCGAATAAAACCAACCTTGATCACCTCAGCTAGTCCTGCTGCAAAATCCCTGTCTGAAAGCGTCTTCAAGAAACGTAGGTCGATATGAACTCCACGTGGGGAATGAAAAGAACCGATAAGATTTTTTCCAATGTGGCTATTTATTCCAGTCTTACCGCCCACTGAAGCATCCACCATTGCTGCCAAAGTAGTTGGGATTGCATACCAAGCCACTCCCCTCAACCAGGTTGCCGCTGCAAATCCGCCGAGATCTGTTGTCGCTCCCCCACCAATAGCAACCAGTGCATCGCTTCGAGTTAGGCCAGCTTCTCCCATGCCTTGCCAAATTTGATCAATGACCGAGATGTCCTTTTGGTGCTCCCCATCAGGGACCACAAATAGGGTCGTATTATCTAGCGCGTGCAGAAATTGCGTTAGGTGGTAATTGTCCACAATATATTGCGGAGCAATAACAAAAACTTTGCTGTGGGATTGGCTTATCTCGTTGAGAACACCTTCGAAGTGCACATTGAGATGAACACGGTATTCGTGCTCAGCGCTGACGGCTATATGTTTCATTTTTTCTCCAAATACGCGGCAATCTTCTCGGCAACTTCAACCGGTTTCATTGAATCAGTTGAAATAGAGAAACTGGAAAGTGATCGATAAATCGGTAATCGCTTTTCGAGCAGCGCTTGCCACTGTTGCCGGGGGTTGACCATCAACATCGGTCGATCCTTATTAAAACCCACACGTGGTGCGGCTTGAGAAATGCTCACCTCTAAGAGAATCACTTTTTCCTTTAAAGGAGCAAGCAATTCTTGAGTCTCAACACTCATAATCGCTCCACCTCCTAATGAGATGACTCCGGTGCAATGTTCTAGCGCGTATGCCACTTGAACTTCTTCCATAGCCCGAAAAACGCTTTCTCCATCTTCAACGAATATTTCGCTGATCTTTTTCTTTGCGTGTTCCTCCACAAGATGATCAGTGTCATGAAAATCCACTGCTAGCCGCTTGGCTAGGGCCCTTCCCACCGTCGACTTACCAGCGCCTGGAGGTCCAATTAAAATTGCAAAAGGCATAAAAACTACTTAATCCGCAAGTGGGCCATATACGACTCAAAATTGCGCTTTGTTTCCCCGACTGAATCGCCACCAAATTTTTCCAAAACCGCATCTGCTAAAACTAAGGCGCACATTGCCTCAGCGACAATTGCTGACGCCGGAACAGCGCAAACATCTGAGCGTTGGTTAATTGCTTTAGCCGGCTCGCCAGTAGTTACATCGATCGTGTCTAATGCGCGCGGCACTGTAGAAATAGGCTTCATGGCTGCTCGCACTCGCAATATCTCACCGTTGGTCATTCCGCCTTCAGTACCTCCAGCGCGATCTGTTCGACGCACAATCTTTCCGTGGATTCCTGGCTCTATTTCATCATGAGCAACTGAACCCCGTCGTTTGGCCGTGCGAAATCCGTCGCCTAGCTCTACGCCCTTTATGGCTTGGATACCCATCATTGCACCAGCAAGCCTGGCATCTAGTCGTCGATCCCAATGAGTGTGCGAACCTAAACCGGGAGGAAGGTTATACGCAAGAATTTCGACAACTCCTCCAAGAGTGTCACCATCGGCATGAGCAGCATCAATTTCCACAATCATTTTGGCACTCGTAACAGGATCGGCGCAACGCACTAGATCTGCGTCAATTCGTGCTCTTTGATCAAATCCAGGAGTTGGGAAATCTTCCGGTATCTCAACAGCGCCAATAGAAATAACATGTGACGCTATTTGCACACCTATCGATTGTTCTAAGAATGCTCTAGCAACTGCACCCAGTGCAACGCGCGCCGCAGTTTCGCGCGCACTTGCACGTTCAAGAATGGGGCGTGCATCATCAAAATCGTATTTCTGCATGCCTACAAGATCTGCATGTCCAGGCCGGGGCCTTGTGAGTGGAGCATTTCGTGCAAGTGCTTCTAATACTTGCGAATCTACAGGATCAGCTGACATCACCTTTTCCCACTTTGGCCATTCCGAATTTCCCACTTGTATCGAAATCGGGCCACCTTGTGATTGCCCGTGTCTGATTCCTCCAAGAATTGTGACTACATCAGCCTCGAAATTCTGTCGCGCTCCTCTTCCATAACCAAGGCGCCTTCGCTGCAAATCTGAATCGATTTGGGCAGATGTAATCTGCACATGAGACGGAAGCCCTTCAATAATTGCTGAAAGTGCAGGACCATGCGATTCACCAGCAGTCAACCAACGCAACATGATTCCTCCAAATCTAGAGGGCTATTCTTGCAGAAATCATCCCTATCTCGTTGCATATTTGCATCATTGCGAGAACCTTGCGGGAACCTTGCGGGAACCTTGCGGGAACCTTGCGAGAACCTTGCGAGACTAATGGGGAACTAAATAATTAACGCCAGTAAGAATCCCAAGCTAATAGGCGGAGCCAAAGGGATTGATGCCTTTATTGAACTGGTATGAATGAATACGACAAGGGCCATGATTGAAGCGGCAATGAATGAATACTCAAGACCCTTCACAAAAACTGTGAATGACCCAATCAGAAGACTGAGCAGAGCAAGGTACTTAATATCCCCCATCCCAACAACACCTCCCGATATCCACTGGAAGATTGTTAAGGCAGAAATTGCTGATAAGCCAAAGACGAGATGTTGCTGCAATTCGTGAGTAAAAATCATCTTAAAAAGGATTACGAGGAGCATCAGAGCCAGAAATCTATTCGGGATAACATGGCGCTTGAGATCGGTATATGAAAATAACGTCCCGAATAAAATTATTACGGCTTGATTCATTCCAGCAGAGTAACTTCGTGTGAAAGCCAACAATCACAAGTTCTTAGAGGCTTGAGTTATGCTCCAGAACATCTGCTAAAAGAGTTTTGCGCATCGACGTATAGTCAAAGGAACGGCTTGTCATCAATTGGACTTGATCCAGAGCCTGTTCAACAAGAAGATCTAATCCGTGTATGACCCGGCCGCCAGAACTTGTCCACGTTTGCGAAATTAACGTGGGCCAAGGTTTGTACAAGGCTTCAATGAGAGTCCCTGGTGATTTGGGAATCGATGGTGCCAAAATATCCGAGGCGCCAGACGGTGTGGTTGAGATTACTAAATCAAAGGATTCAAGTGAGGTTTGCATGGAGCAAAAATCAAGTTTTGTGGTGTCAACGCATCCGGTGAGTACGTCATTTCTTTTTGCACTTCTCTGGAGAAGAGTCACTTCACCTATCCGGCCATCAAGAGCCCCGAGAGCCGCTCTTGCCGTTCCGCCTCCACCAATTATTGCAACTTTACTGAATTCAATTCCATCAAGGATTCGATCGAAGGCTAAAACATCGGTAGATAAAGCTTTATAAGAATTCCCCACACGCAGAAGAGTGTTGACCGAGTGAATCTTTCTGGCTCGAACATCAACATCGAATCCCAAACCCAGCACCACTTCCTTTAATGGCATCGTCAGGGAAAATCCCATCCAGTCATCAAGTCGCTTGGAAGTTAGGAATTCTGCAATTTGTTCGGCGTTAACATCAAATTTTTCGTACTGTCCCTCAACTCCGAGAATTTCATAAGCGCGGTTATGAATGAAGGGTGAAAGTGAATGCTGAATAGGTGAACCGAGTACTGCTGCTTTCATCATTTAAATAGCCCCGCTGCTCGATTTTTGTTGTACTCGGTTACCCAATTTTCAAACTGAGTGTAATCCTTCGTAAATCTAGTGTCGTGCGGTTTTACGGTTATGAAATACAGGTAATCGTGTACCGCCGGGTGAAGTGCAGCTCGGATTGCAGGGATCCCTGGATTTGATATTGGGGTTGGTGGTAAACCCGTGTATTTGTAGGTGTTGTAGCGTGAGTCAATCTTGGTCGCTGCCGCTGAAAGTCCAATCTGTCCCCGCAATCCAGCTGCATATTGCACAGTTGAATTCAATTGAAGTGCCATTCCGATGCGCAACCTATTGTAAATAACCCCAGCCACTTTCTCGTAGTCCGTCGGATCGCCTTCGATTTGGACCATGGAGGCAATGGTGAGCACTTGATAGGGCGTGTATTTCAAATAACCTTTTGCAAGATCAGTGGTTGCAATCTGTGTTGAAAATTTATCTAACATACTTTGTACTGCTTGGGATAAAGATGTTCCCTGAGCGAATGAATACGAAGCAGGGAAAAGCTGACCCTCCAAACTATTTCCGACATTATTGAGTGGGGGTTTTACTGACTTTAGGGAACGTGCTTTTACGCCAACAATATTGGGATCTTTTGAAACTATCTTTAATACATCCGAAAAAGTTGAGCCCTCTAGGATATTAACCAAATGAGTAAAACGTTTGCGGTCTAGTAATTGATCTAGAGCTTGCGTGGATGTCATGTGGGTGGAGATTCGGTGGCTACCTGGCGAGATGCCAACGGCCCTGCGGTCTCGATTTGCTAGAGTCAGGAATGTAGATGACTCCTTAATTACACCGAGCCTGGCCAAATCCATACCGATTGAACTTCCAGTTTCGCCATCTGAAACAAGGACAATTACTTCTTTTCCGGGCGCGTTACTTGGAAATTCATGCGTGGGACGCGTTGCTGTGAAAATACTAAAGCCGAGAGCTACAAAAAGCGCTGCCAAAACATACGGCCTTACAGCGCTGCGATTACTCATCAGAGTTCTGCTTTTCCTGTGCGAGGGCTATTTCAAGAATTGTCGCCGCAGCTGCTGCATCAATCAAGCTTTTGGAATCTTTTGCATTCTTACCGGAATCCCGAAGACTACGCGCCGCCGAAATGGTGCTCAGTCGTTCATCAATTCTCACAATTGGTATCGAAAAATTTGACTCAAGGGTTGTAATAAATTCTTCCACTGAATCCATTTTTGCACTTGGGTTGCCGGAAAGGTGACGCGGGATTCCGACAGCAAAATAGATAGGCTCAAACTCTTCAACAATCTTACGTATGGCCGCAAGAGGATCTTGCATCGTCAAAATTACCCCGTACGGAGTTGCTAATAACCCTGAAGCATCTGAGAGCGCAACACCAATACGCACATCACCATAATCAAAAGCGAGTCTGCGTCCCTTCGCTACTGTAGGCATTATTTACCTACTGTTGACCGCAGAGCTGCCTTCATCTCACGAATAGCATCATCGATATTTGCCGGAGTTACTCCACCACCTTGAGCAAAATCATCTTTTCCACCGCCGCCTCCGCCGAGAATCACAGAACCTACTTTAACTAGCGCGCCTGCTTTTATTCCGACTTCGCGAGCACCATCGGAGACAGCAACAACTAAGGTCACCTTTTCATCGTTCTCCGATAGAAGTCCTACGACACTCTTCGGATTACGGTTACGCAAATCAAGAGCAATGGTGCGCATATCATCACCTGAAATACCTTGGGCAATTTGTTGGAAAATTACAGTGATTCCTTCATGTAGTTCAGCTGAATCAAGAAGGGCCGCAGATCCTGCCAAAGCCTGCGCGGATTTGAGAGTAGCCAACTCCTTTTCAATACTCTTCATTTTCTCAAGCAAGTCAGAAATTCTCTCTGGAAGATCTTCGACTCGAGCCCCTTTAATAATTTCAGTAAGTGAGTTGAGAAGCACATGTTCCTTCGCAAGGAAATTGAAGGCATCAAAACCAACTAGTGCTTCTACTCGGCGAACCCCGGCACCAATTGATGATTCACCAAGAAGTTTGACTAAACCAAGTTCTGCTGAAGAGCTCACGTGTGTACCCCCGCACAATTCACGAGCCCAGTCACCCACACTCACCACTCGTACTGTGTCGCCGTACTTCTCGCCAAATAGTGCCATTGCTCCAATGGCCTTGGCTTCTGGTTGTGTCATCTCTTGCGCCGTAACTGAAAGGTTCTGAATCAATAATAAATTAACTCGATCTTCAACATCGTGCATGACTGAGAGCGGTAGCGTTCCGGACGAAGGAAAATCAAAACGGAAGCGACCGGGAGCATTTTCCGAACCAGCCTGGGTTGCAGTTTCCCCTAGGATTTCACGAAACGCCTTATGCACCATATGCGTTGCAGTATGAGCCCTGGAAATTGCCAATCTACGCTCGTTATCAATAGTCGCCAAAACTGAAGTGTTGCTTGTAGCTGCTCCACTAATTACTCGTCCTCGATGCACAAATAAACCAGGCAGAGGTTTTTGGACATCATCAATCTCGATGACTGCCCCGTTAGCAAGAGTGATGAGACCGCCATCGGCAAGCTGACCGCCGCCTTCAGCATAGAAAGGTGTTCTATCTAAAATAATTTCTACATCTTCATCTACTCGAGCTTCTTGCACACTTTTACCGTCAACAAGAATTGCTTTCAGCGTTGCTTCAGCCGATATTTCTGAGTATCCCAAGAAGTCTGTCGCACCGACAGTGTCAAATATTTTGCGGAATTCACTTACGTCAGCATGCCCAGTCTTTTTGGACCTTGCATCCGCTTTCGCTCGATCTTTTTGTTCCTTCATCAAGCGACGGAAACCTTCTTCATCAACGTTAAGCCCTTGCTCGGTCGCCATTTCCAGAGTCAGGTCAAACGGGAACCCATATGTGTCGTGAAGCTTGAAGACAGTATCGCCAGTCAATTTCGCGCTCTTAGTTTTTTGGACATCGCCGACTGCTACATCGAAAATTTGAGTTCCAGATTTCAGAGTTTGCAAAAACGAATCTTCTTCTCCTACCGCCACATCCATAATTCTTTTAGAGTCAGTGATGATTTCTGGGTACTGAGGCCCCATTGCTCCAATTGCCGCCGTAATCAGTTCTGAGGTGTTGTGATCGGGAGCCCCGAGAATTCGCATATTTCGAATCGTGCGACGCATCATTCTGCGCAATACATAACCACGTGCCTCATTGCCAGGGAGAACTCCGTCGCCAATTAACATCATCGCTGTACGAGCATGATCCGCAACAACGCGCAGTGCGATGTCATTTTTCTTATCTTGACCATATTTCACTCCGGACAACTCCGAAGCTTTGCTAAGAATTTGCATCGTTGTATCTATTTCGTAAATGTTTTCAACGCCTTGCAAGAGGGCAGCCATTCTTTCAAGGCCAAGCCCAGTATCGATACTCTTGGCCGGCAACTCCCCTACGATTGGAAAATCGTCTTTACTTCCGCCCTCGCCCCGAGTGTTCTGCATGAAAACCAGATTCCAAACTTCCATGTAACGATCTTCATCGGCAATTGGCCCGCCTTCTTTGCCGTATGCAGGTCCTCTGTCGTAATAGATTTCTGAACACGGCCCACACGGTCCTGGAACACCCATTGACCAAAAATTATCTGCCATACCTCGACGCTGAATTCGTTCGCGAGGCACACCAACCTTTTCGTGCCAAATATCTGCCGCTTCGTCATCATTCAAATAGACAGTTACCCATAAACGCTCTTCCGGGAATCCGTAACCACCTTCGGAAATAGGCTTAGTCAGCAATTCCCATGCCATCGTGATGGCACCTTCTTTAAAGTAATCTCCGAAGGAAAAGTTTCCACACATTTGGAAAAACGAAGCGTGACGAGTTGTCTTTCCGACTTCGTCAATATCCAGTGTTCTCACACATTTTTGCACTGAAGTAGCTCGCACAAACGGGGGTTTAACTTCACCTAGAAAATAAGGTTTGAACGGCACCATGCCAGCATTAACAAGTAAGAGATTTGGATCATCGGCGATTAGTGAGGCCGATGGAACCACCGTATGAGTAAGCCCTTGACTATTGCCGCTTTCGAAAAAGCGTAACCATCTGGAACGTATATCTGCTGAATTCACGGATTAATCGTGGTCCTTGTTGGAGCTTCGTCGACCAGCAAAACTCGCAAGTGTGCCGAGAAGCTTCATAACGCTGCTCTCTTTATCTAGAATGCCATTTATTGCACCGGCTACCTTGCCCGTCATTGCCTCGGCGGTAGAAGTGATGCGATTGACGCTGTTGACTGTCTTCTTTACTTCATCGATTAAACGGGAAACTCGAATCACGGTGTATGACACTGCCAATGCAATTACCAGCAGAGAAGATGCGGCAATAATTGTTGCTATTCCACCTGGACCCATAAGCAGAGACTACCCGAAAGTCGGAATCTGAACCGCAGGTTTCTCGTGTCCCTTATGGGCAGTCACTGTTGCCTCGTGATATTTCTCAATGGCATCGAGGTTTTCCGCGTTCTTATAGGGAGCTCCATCAACCAGCGGACCTTTACCGCCCTCCATCACCGCAACGACATCCTCTCCAGAAATAGTTTTATATATCTCTAAAGCATGCGCCAATGAAAGTACTTTAGATCTGTTATCTCTCAGAACAGTCTCGGCCTTGGCTAGTAACCCAGATAAATTGTCCTCAATCCGGTCTGCTAGTGCATGTCGAAGCTCGCGAGCACCTTCATCTTTTCCTTTGCCGCCCCCAGGTGCTCCAACTTCAAATCTACGGTTTGAAGCGTGGGAACTGATTGTTGAGCCCATTCCCCAATGACCTTCCATGAAGCTGGCCACGGTAGTAGCACTTTCCAAGTCCCCCGAAACACCGGATGAATTGTCCCCGTCAAAAAACATACGTTCTCCGGCAAGAGAGGCCAATGAAACAAGAATGTCGGCTTCATACTCTGTGCGCCAACGCGTGAACTGATCATCAGGTGGAATCGAAGCAACCATTCCTAAGTAATCGGAACCTTTTTCGATTGTGGCCAAATCAATCGACATGTGGTGGCGCATGAGATATGCCATAACACCATGACATGCCTCGTGAACCGCAACTGCATGTCGTTCACGTTCAATATATTCAACATCCTCGGCGGGCCCAAGCTCCTTGAGCTGTTTTGCCTTAATAACATCTGTAAAGGTAATCGAGGTACGACCGTCGCGAATAGCGATAATCAAAGCTTCATTTATTGTGTCCTTGATTGTTGCACCAGTTGCATATGGCGTGATGGTCGCTAATTTGTCTACCTCTTCAACGCTGAGAAGATGTGAAACCTTATCGAGGTAACCGTTGTAGGTACGAATTCGACCAGCCTTGCTTGGATAACCAACCCGATACATACGATCAATGCGGCCAGGACGAAGTAAAGCTTCATCTAGGGCCTCTGGAAGATTCGTTGCCATCACGACAAGAATTCGATACTTCGGCGGCAACTTCGGGCGTAACCCAAGTGTGCGCCGCACAACGCGATTAAAGAAACCTCTTGGCTTTTTCAATCCAGATAATTCAGTAAGAAGAGCCTGGAGAGTTCCCATGCCCCCTCCTCCGCCCATAGCTGAGTTCGCAACAAACCTATCGCGCACGATCAATGAGGTAGCAGCATCAGAAAGATAATTTCCACCATGACAAGAGGTGTCGTTTAGAGCATATCGACCTTGTTGCGTGGAGATACCACGGTTTCCTAGTGAGTCAGCTTCGTCAAAGAAAACAACTACTCCGCCATAGCGAAGGGCAAGCTTCCGTAATTTACGAAATAGGCTTTTAACCTTTAGTACGCCAACTCCGAAAAACATATTGTTAAAAGCACCTGGGTCAACAAACACGAATGGCTTGCCCGTTTCACCGGCCATGGATTCGGCCATAAGCGTCTTTCCAGTTCCCGGAGGTCCCCAGAGCAATAGACCACCCGGAACATATCCACCGTGTTTTTCAATTTCTTCCGGCGATTCAAGGAATAGTAAGTTTTCTCGAATCCGATTGAGAACGTGATCTTGTCCCCACACATCTGAAAACCGTGTACGAATATCATCGGGGAAATATGTATCAATTCCGCCTTTGCTGAGAAACCAAAACATTGCGAAAAATTGAATGAGGACAAAGAAGACAGCGAAGGCCAATTGACCGAGCATTGGCATAGCGCTCCAGAGCGCCTTCGGTGCTAAGAAGAGAGCAGTCACAGGGCTTTGTTTGTAATAAGCCCCTAGAACGATTGCTATCAAACATACAAAGAGGAGCCACTTAATAACACGTGAGAGCCGGAAACGATTCCAGTCACTGAGACGCTTTAAAGTTGAATCGACTGCTGAGAAATACTTTAACCAGGCGCCATGATAAGGAGCTACAACTTCAGCAGCAAGAAAATGTAATTGCCTTATTACTTCAATTGCGGCGAGGGCAAGCAACCACCAACGTGAGCTCAAATTTTGATTGACCGAATCGGAGAAACTTAGGATCGGATTGTTGGACATTTCTGCCCAAACAAGGGTGATAAATACTAAGCCAAAGAAAATAAGGAACTTGAACCGATCAAATGCCGACAGGTGTACGCGAGTGGTTCTATCGGTATCACGGGGCCGGCTTTTACTCTCGATTTCGCTCATTACTTACCCCTGACTGTGAATGAGGTTGCGATTTTTTCAAGTGCACCCCTCTGCTTGTCATAACACGACGTTGAACAACGAATAAGTAGAACGTAAATAGTGGCATGGTCAGTTGAGAGCAACGAGGTCTGATCGATTGTTTGAGAAGTTCCATCGGTTTGCGTGAACTGGAAAACACTATGGATTCCCCGAGCTCCCTTTTCAACCTTCTCTTCGTCATTAAAGATATCAAACTTAGGCGCTTTTACAGTTTGGTTGACCCAACCTGTCAGAGGAACGACGAGATCGCGCAAAGAGTTATACGAAACAGAATTGATTTCATCTCCCAATAGCGATCGAACCCTCACATAGACAATTGGAAAATCAGGAGTTACAAGGCTCAGTACGGCTTTGGCATCTACACGATGGTTAGGAGAATAAGCCTCTTGCCACAAGACGGAGGCAGCTCGATCAGCAGCACCCGTCGCAGTGGATTTGGCTTCTTGCGCAGCTAGTTGCAACTGTTCAATCTTTTTCCATCCTTGAGGAAGCGCGAAGTAAACTCCTTCTTTTTTATCGCTCGCGTAAATTTTGGAAGGTTGAGCGCAGCTCGTGAGAAGAACAGAAATCGCAAGTAAGCCTGCAATAGACAAACTCCGGTTGTACTTGCTCATAAATTATTTCTTATCTTCTCCAGATAAACCTGTTGTTCCAGGCAGTCCATCAACTCCGGCCTCTTTGCGTTGAGCAGGCGTGATAGGAGTTGGGGCTCCCGTGAGTGGGTCACCGCCACTTGCCGTTTTAGGGAATGCAATAACTTCGCGGATTGATTCGGCACCTGCGAGCAGCGCGCAAAGTCGATCCAAGCCAAGTGCAATTCCACCGTGAGGTGGTGGCCCATATTGAAATGCCTCTAGGAGGAATCCGAATTTACTTTGCGCTTCAGAATCGCTGAGACCAATTGTTGAAAATACTCTTTGCTGCATTGTGCGATCGTGAATACGAATTGATCCACCACCGATTTCACTACCGTTCAAAACAATGTCATATGCGTAGGCAAGAGCGCCTGCTGGATCTTTGTCGAAGGTTGCAGCAAACTCTGGCTTTGGCCCTGTAAATGGATGGTGAACTGCCGTCCAACCCGATGCAGGGTTTTGAACATCGACCGGTTCAAACATAGGAGCATCAACAACCCACAAGAATTTCCAGCTACCTTCTTCAATAAGATTGCATCGTTTTCCAATTTCTAAGCGCACTGCTCCCAGAAGTGCCTGGGAGGAAGATCGTTCTCCGGCAGCAAAAAAGATTGCATCGCCTGGTTTTGCTTTTACGTGGGCAGCAATCGACCCTGCTTCTTTCTCAGAAAGATTTTTAGCTACAGGACCCGCAAGAGATCCGTCCTCCTGCACGAGAATGTAAGCCAACCCTTTAGCACCACGCGCTTTTGCCCAATCCTGCCACGCATCAAGTTCGCGTCGAGGTGAATTTGCACCACCGGGCATAACTACAGCGCCAACATAATCGGCTTGGAAAACTCTGAAAGATGTCTCTGCGAAAAAGTCCTTGACCTCAACAATTTCGTTATCAAATCTTAAGTCTGGTTTATCTGATCCATAACGACGCATGGCTTCGGCATATGTCATGTGCTCGATCGGCATTGGAATTTCATAACCAATTACACTTTTGAATACTTTCGAGAGTACTTTTTCAGCGACGGCTAAAACATCTGCTTGGTCGACGAAAGACATTTCAATATCGAGTTGTGTAAATTCGGGTTGTCTATCAGCACGGAAATCTTCATCACGGAAACAACGCGCAATTTGGTAATAACGTTCCATTCCAGCAACCATGAGTAACTGCTTAAAAAGTTGAGGAGACTGAGGTAATGCATACCATGATCCGGGTTGCAGCCTCACGGGTACCAAGAAATCGCGGGCACCTTCCGGGGTCGAGCGCGTTAAATACGGGGTTTCGATTTCCAAGAAATCCAAATCATCCATAACTCCGCGAATGGCAGATGTTACCTTTGAACGAAGTCTTAAGTTTTTTGAAGGTCCTTCACGTCGTAGGTCCAGATAGCGATACTTCAATCGAACTTCCTCTGAAACGTTAACAACTTCGCCACTATCAATTTGAAATGGCAATGCCGCAGCTTCGCTTAGGACCTCGAGCTTTGAACAATCGATTTCAATGTCACCTGTTGGGATATTTGTATTTTCGTTACCACTTGGTCGAGCTGTAACCGCCCCCGTAATCAGAACGCACCATTCAGCACGAAGTGCACCGGCGATTTCATCCTTAATAACAACCTGTACAGCGCCAGTTGAATCTCGAAGATCAATAAATGCAACACCACCATGATCGCGTCGTCGTGACACCCAGCCAGCCAAGGTGACTGTTGTGCCTACATCACTCTTACGTAGGGTTCCCGCATCATGTGTTCTTAACATCAAGTAATCTCCACTAATAGTTCAAACGAGTCAGACGGGTAGCCCCGACTAAAGGACCTTAAGAAGGTCATCGTGCAAGGTTCGAATCGTAACGGAGAAGGAATCCCCCGTTTGCATATTCTTGAGTTGAGCCCGACCTGAGGCAATTTCATCCTCGCCAAGTACCAGGGCGAATCTGGCTCCGGATTTATCGGCGGCTTTCATTCCGCTTTTCAGATTGCGATCACCATATGCAACGTCGACCGAAATCCCATGCAATCGCAGTTCACGGGCGCAGAGCACCGCTTGGCGTTTTGAAGCCTCGTCCATTGGCACAATAAATAACGAAAGCGTCATGTCAGCCGGAAGAGATATTTCCTCTGCCTCACATGCCATGAGTATGCGGTCAACGCCTAAACCAAATCCAATTCCGGATAGATCAGCGCCACCAAGCTGCGCCATTAAACCGTCGTAACGACCGCCTCCACCAATTCCTGATTGTGCGCCGAGTTTGTGGTGCACGAATTCAAAAGCAGTCCCTGTGTAGTAATCCAAACCACGGACCATGCGGTTATTCACTTGATAAGAAATTCCAAATAACTCCAAACATTCCTTTACGCGAGAAAAATGCGCTGCACTCTCTGGCGTTAAGTAATCCATCAAAATTGGTGCTGTAGCCATAGCTTCTTGTATTTCAGGGCGCTTATCGTCAAATAGCCGAAGAGGATTCAGTTTTGCTCTTTCGGCAGTTGTCTCATCTAATTTTAGCGTGGCGATAAATGCTCGCAGTTCCTTCGTATAGCGCTCACGTGTGAGGGAATCTCCCAATGAAGTAATTTCTAAATGATAATCAGAAATTCCTAACCGCTTAAAAGCTGCGTCTGCAACAGATATCACTTCGGCATCAATCTCTGGATCTTGTAAACCTATCGCTTCAATTCCGACTTGATAAAACTGTCTATAGCGACCGGCCTGAGGACGCTCGGCCCTAAAGAATTGACCTGAGTACCAAACTTTTACTGGCAATTGACCGCGATCCAGATTGTGCTCAATGACAGAACGCATTACTCCGGCAGTTCCTTCAGGGCGCAAAGTAATTGAACGACCACCACGATCTTCAAAGGTGTACATCTCTTTAGAGACAACATCTGTGGACTCTCCAACTCCGCGCGTGAAGAGTTCGGTATCCTCAAAAACCGGAAGTTCCATCAGCTGGTAGCCGCTGAGTTTGGCCGAATCAATAATTGTCTCTCGAACAAATTCAAAATATTTGGAGCGCTCGGGGAAATATTCGCTCACGCCTTTAGGTGCTTGGAACTTACTCATCACTCCCCCTCATGCTCGTGAATCTAAAAATTCATCAGTCAGGTATGGATTCTTCTTGCGCTCACGACCAATTGTAGTTTGAGGGCCATGCCCAGGCAGGACAATTAGCTCATCATCCAGGGGCAAGATTAGATTTTTCAAGGTTTTACGCATTTCAACAGCCGAACCAGTCGGAAGATCTGTCCGTCCGATGGAACCCTCGAAAAGAACGTCTCCGGATACGAGTAGCTCGCTATTTACAATAAAGAATGTGGAGCCAGCAGTGTGCCCGGGCGCATGAGTAATTTCAATCGGCAAGCCTGCTAGTGAAATCTTCTCAGAGCTTTGAAATTCAACAACAGTTTTGGGCTCTGCAAATGTGGCACTTCCGAATTGTGTAATTAGTTGCTGTGAAGGTCCTCCCGGCGCAAGAGCCTTCATAGGATTAGTAAGTAGTCCCCGATCTTTGCTGTGAATCATTGCCGGGATGTCATATCCATCTGCAACGGGAAGAACAGAAAATGTATGATCAAAATGTCCATGAGTGAGCAGGACCGCTACGGGCTTAAGGTTGTATTTGCCGGTTATTTCCTTCACTCGTGCCAGAATCGAGGGCATTGAAATTCCTGGATCGACAATGATGCATTCGGAATTGCGACTCGGGGCCAGAATCCAACAGTTTGTCGCAAAGTAATCTGCGACGACGGACTCTGCGATCATGGGGCCATCATGCCAGCCGATCTCTCCCACGCTCCGGTTTGAGCCTATTTTTAAGCGTGAACTTTCCTACCTTTCCCCGAACGGGTAGCCTTCCTCCATATCAACCACCTACAAGCCCATAACGAAGCTCTCTTGCACCTCCAGTATCTCGAGAACCTGAAACGAGAACCTGAAACGAGAAATGCATCCGAGTAACGCGCAACCGAAGGAGTAAGTCATGACAGAAGAAACATTCTCCCCAGCATCAGCACTTGTTGGAGATCCATCCCAATTCGGACGAGTTGCCGAAGATGGTGTTGTGTACGTAAGAACTCCCGAAGGTGAGCGAGCTGTTGGTTCATATCCTGGAAAGAGCGCGGAAGAAGCGCTGGCATATTTTGTTCGTAAATTTGAAGCCGCAGCATCTGAGGTCGTTTTGTTGGCTGCGCGCATCAAGAGCGGGGCACTAGTACCTTCCGATGCTCACGAAGCTGTAAATAAACTTCGTCAGCACATTGCAAACCTCAACGGCGTTGGGGATTTAGCTACCTTAGCCCGCTCTGTTGAGCAGATTCCTGATCTTATTGAGGGACACCGTGCGGCTTATGAGTCACGCAAAGAGGCAGAGAAAATCGCAAAAGAAGCGAAGCGAGTCGAAGCTCTTGCCGTAAAAGAAAAGATTGTTTCAGAGGCTGAGTCTCTAGCCCTTTCTGAAAGTTGGAAGGCTACTGGGGAGCGTCTTAAAACGCTTCTGGATGAGTGGAAGGCTGCACCACGTTTAGATAAGCCGGCGGATGCTGCGCTATGGAAGCGTTTTTCCGCATCTCGCAATAAATTTGATAAGCGCCGACGTACCCATTTCTCGCAACTAGAAGCTACATCAGCAGCCGTTGCGTCCAAAAAAGAAGAAATTGTTACAGAGGCGAAGAAACTTGCTACTTCTAAAGAGTGGTTGCCGACGGCAAAAAGATTTAAAGAGCTTATGGATTCATGGAAAGCATCTGGGCGAGGAAAACAAAGTGTTGATGCCAAATTGTGGGAACAATTCAAAGCTGCTCAGGACCAATTTTTCACCGCAAAGAACGCAGACCTTGAAAAGCGCCAGGGCACGATGAGTGAGAATCTCAAAAAGCGTGAAGAACTCATTCTCGAGATTGAGGCAATACTTCCAGTCAGTGACATCAATACGGCTCGTAAGAAGTTTCGCGATCTGAGCGAGAAGTGGTCCAAAATTGGAATGACAGAGCGATCCAAGCGAGCTGCCTTTGACGCACGATTTGCAAAGGTCGAAACTGAAATTGAATCGTTGCACGAAGAGCATGCACGCAGAAGTGACCCTACGGCAATCGCTCGCGCCAATAATGTCGTGCAAGGTCTGATTGATGCAATCGAAGAATATGAAGAGAAGGCTGCTAAGGCAGAATCTCAAGGCAATACAGCTAAAGCACAATCCCTGCGCGAGGCTGCTGCCGCTCGTAAAGTTTGGTTGGATGAAGCTCAAAAAGGTTTAACTGACTTCAACAAATAAGCTAAAAACTAGTTATTGGTCACGCGATATACATCGTAGACACCTTTGATGCCTCGCACGGCTCCGATGACGGAGTCCAAATGTGAGGCATCAGCCATTTCAAATGTGAATCTGGAAATTGCAACTCGGTCTTTTGAAGTCGAGACGGCCGCATTCAAGATATTTACGTGCTGATCAGATAAGGCTTGCGTTACATCAGAGAGCAAACGATTTCGGTCTAGTGCCTCTACTTGAATATTTACCAGGAATACTGATTTTGCAGCTGAATTCCATTTCACATTTACAATTCGATCGCCTTGATTTTCAATCAGGTCCACGATGTTTATGCAATCATCTCGGTGCACAGAAACACCACTGCCTCTAGTTACAAAACCTGTAATGACATCCCCAGGCACTGGAGTGCAGCACCGTGCAAGCTTCACCATTACATCACCGACACCTTCAACATCTACTCCGGAAGAAGAACGAGCCGGGATCTCGCGTGCCGTAGGACTGGAAAAATGATCGACACTGGACTCTGCATGAACTGGTTCATCGGAGAATAGGTGTGTAAGTTTTTCAGTGATGGATGGCGCTGAAACGTGACCATTTCCTATCGCCGCATATAGAGATTCAATATCTGGATAATGCAGATCATGGGAAAGTTCGAGAATGGCCTGACCAGCAAAGATTTTTTGTAGTGGAAGCCCAGCCTTGCGCATCTGACGAGCTAAAGATTCCCGACCAGCATCAATCGCCTCTTCTTTTCGTTCCTTTGTAAAATGGGCCTTTATCTTGGAACGAGCTCGCGGGGAGACTACGAAGTTGAGCCAATCGCGACTCGGTCCAGCTGTCGGGTTCTTATTCGTAACAACATCAACGACATCACCGTTTACAAGATGCGATTCCAGAGGAACAAGTTTTCCATTTACCTTAGCTCCCACGCATCGGCTACCGACTTCGGTATGAACTGCATATGCGAAATCAACGGGGGTTGACCCTGCCGGAAGAGCGATGACACTCCCCTTAGGAGTAAATACAAATACTTCAGGTGTCTTGAGATCAAATCGAAGTGCTTCTAAAAACTCATTTGCATCTTCAGTCTCCTGCTGCCATTCATGGAGCTGTTTTAACCAGAGCACGTTGGGATCTTGCGGTTCTTCGCCATTCTTCTTCTCTTTGTATTTCCAATGTGCTGCAATTCCAAATTCAGCACGCGAGTGCATCTCAAAAGTTCGAATCTGAATCTCGACCGCTTTACCAGTAGGACCTATGACTGTTGTGTGGAGAGACTGATACAGGTTGAATTTAGGCATCGCGATGTAATCTTTAAATCTTCCAGGAACTGGGCTCCACCTAGCATGTATGGCTCCAAGAACTGCATAACAATCACGCACATTCTCCACCAAGACACGGATCCCAACCAGATCATAAATCTCATTGAAATCTCGGCCACGAACTACCATTTTTTGATAAACAGAGTAATAGTGTTTTTGACGCCCTGTG
>CAIMSI010000021.1 GCA_903844115.1 uncultured Actinomycetes bacterium | reverse complement strand
GCTGGTTGGCGAATTGATCCACCAGTATCAGTTCCAATTGCCAATGGTGCTTCGAACGCTGCGAGAGAAGCGGAGGATCCGCCACCAGATCCACCTGGAATGCGAGTTAAATCCCAAGGGTTATGTGTCGGCCCATATGCAGAATTTTCAGTTGACGATCCCATGGCAAATTCATCCATGTTTGTTTTACCTAATATAACGACGCCTGCTTCTTTGAGGCGCGTAACTACTGTCGAGTCATAGGGCGGGCGCCAACCTTCAAGAATCTTTGACCCACATGTTGTAGGGATTCCGCGTTGAGCCATTACATCTTTTAGAGCAAGGGGAACTCCGGCTAGTGGAGATAATTTCTCACCAGCTGCACGTTTTGCATCTACCGCTTTTGCCTGTGCAAGTGCGCCTTCTTTGTCCAGATAAAGAAATGCATGCACATCAGCATCAACTTTTTCAATACGATCAAAATGCTCATTTGCTAGATCCAGAGCGCTCACTTCTTTTTTCGAAAGAGCAGTAGCCATCTCTGCTGCTGACTTATAAATAAATGTCACTCGGCATCTCCAAGAATTTGAGGAACTTTGAAGCGCTGTTCAGCAGAAGCTGGTGCACCAGAAAGTGCGTCGCTTGCCGAAAGTGAAGGGATAACTACATCAGGACGAGTCACATTTTTTAAAGGAAGTGGGTGTGAAGTCGGCGGAACATCCTCTTTTGCTGCTTCTTGGACGCGGTCTACTGCATGAAGGATTGCCTCTAATTCAGATGCAAGATGATCGAGTTCATCAGAACTCATTTCAATGCGAGCTAGACGCGCAAGATGAGCTACTTCGTCACGAGAGATTGCGGCCATAGCCCAACCTTATCGGATTTGCCCAGTGCCCCACACAATCCAAGTTGTGGTCGTCATCTGCTCTAGTCCCATTGGACCACGGGCATGAAGCTTTTGATTAGAGATACCTATCTCTGCCCCAAAGCCCATCTGCTCGCCATCTGTAAAACGCGTTGATGCATTCACCATAACCGCGGCACAATCTGAGAGGGCAATGAACTGATTGGCTCGTTCAACATTCTCAGTCACTATAGCTTCGGTATGTTGTGTGCCATATTTTTGAATGTGATCGGCTGCAGCAACGAGTGAAGGAACAACGGCCACATTTATTTCCAGAGCGTTGTATTCGGTAGACCAATTTTCTTCGGCCGCGACAGAAACTTCAATTTTTGCATTGCGCGCTATCTCCATGGTGGCCGTATCTGCATGAATTTTTACGCCCTCGGCAATCAACGAAGAAAGGGCAACCGGCAGAAATTCCTCTGCTACAGAGCTATGAACCAAAAGAGTCTCTGCGGCGTTACAAACACTTGGACGATTAGTTTTGGAGTTAATAAGAATGGGCAGCGCCTTAGCTAAATCAGCAAATTCATCAACATACACGTGGCAGACCCCGGCGCCTGTTTCAATCGTCGGCACCGAAGAATCATCAACAACTCGTCGTATTAGTTCAGCGCTCCCCCGTGGAATAACTAGATCAACTTTCCCACGTGCATGGAGAAGTGCACCAACGGTCTCTCTGTTATCGGAGGGAACATTTTGAATGACCTCAGGTGAAATTGAACTCTTAGCTAAAACCTCACGCATAACCGCAACCAGTACGTCGTTACTTGAGGCCGCACTTGATGAGCCTCGCAACAGCGCAGCATTTCCAGATTTCAGAAGAATTGCAGCGGCGTCCACTGTGACATTCGGCCGGGCTTCATAAACCATACCTACAACTCCGAATGGGACACTGATTTGTTTTAACTTCAATCCATTTGGAAGTGTTCGTTCGTTAATTATTTTATTGAGCGGATCTGGGAGTGCGGCAACCTGACGGGCTCCATCTGCCATTCCGCGAATTCGAGATTCTGTGAGTAGCAATCGGTCGAGCATGGAACTTTGCATCCCAGAACTCTTTGCTCGATCCATGTCTTCCTGATTAGCCGCAAGAATTCGATCAGTCGCAGCTTCCAGAGCATCGGCAATCTGATTGACAACGAAAGTTCGTTCATCGGCGCCGGCCGCGGTTAGGGTGCGGGCTCCAAGGCGTGCAAGATCTGCTAACTGATTCACCCTCGCGGTTGCTTCCATTGTGCAAGGGTAAGGGCAATAATCCCTCTTATGAAAATCCTTCGTAAAATATTGAGCATACTTTTTGTCCTGTATTTCGCTCTGTGGGGCTTCACGAAGGTAATCCACTATCCCAACCCTTACAACACAGTGAAGCTTGGACTTGCTCCTGCTTCGAAGACTCCAGATCTCATGCCTGCAAACACAATTGCTCCCTCTACAAATCCAATTACTTTGGCAACTGCAAATGAGAAGCTTCCTGCAACTGTGGCGTGGAACGGTAAACAAATTTCGTGGCAGGAATTTCTTGATAATTCATATACAAATGTTTTCTTAGTCCTGCGCAATGGCGTACTCACTTACCAGTATTACCGTGATGGTTTTACCCCCACGACTCGGCTTCCTTCATACTCTGTAGGCAAATCGATGACTTCAATTATGGTGGGTCAACTCATTGCTGCTGGAAAAATAAAAGAGAGCGATAAGTTTGTTGATTTCTTCCCTGAATACAAGAATGGGACCTCTTTTGATCGCGTAACTATTGGGCAGCTTCTAGATATGCGTGGAGGAGTAGGAGTTAGCGATAACTATCCGTCCGGTCCACAAGGTTGGGGTTTAGCAATCGCTCAGATGTATGCAACAACGGATTTGAATTGGTTCATCAAACACAATCGCAAGATGGCTTTTGAACCCGGGACTCAAGCCTCATATAGAAGCGTAGATACTGCACTCGTTGGCATGGTCATCAAAAAAGTTACAGGAATGTCTGTCTCTGATTATTTCAGCAAAAATGTTTGGCAGCCCGTTGGGGCGCTTACTCCAGCCACGTGGAATATTGATCGCAAAGGTGGAGTTGAAAAAACTTTCTGTTGCTTCAATGCAACGGGTGAAGATTATGCAAAAGTTGGATTAATGCTTATGAATAATGGAATGGTGGGAAGCACACGCGTTCTTGACTTGAACTGGATAAAGCGCATGAGCACTTCCATTGAAAGACTTGATGGTTGGGGCTATAGCGCCTTTACTTGGCATCCATATCCAAATATTGACATGATGGATGGTTTGCACGGGCAATATGTATTTATTGATCGGGCTACTCGCACCGTGATTGTGAAGCTCAGCGATGTGCCTACTGATTTAAAACTGGCAATACCAACTGCTCAAGTAATGATGGGTATTTCTAAGGCTTAATAAAGAAGGACATGATTTGATCGTAGGAGCTCGCTCCCGGATCGGCTGTAGCTTCAAAAACTGTTCCCTCATCGCTGCCAGCAAGTGCGGATGGCAACTTCTCCAATGACGTCAAAAGCATGGTGATGCCGGCGCTGGTCGCAATCTTTGCTGCATCTATTTTTGTCACCATTCCACCACTACCTACACCAGATGGTCCAACTCCCCCGATTTGAACTCCTTCAAGGGCATTCACATCGGTGACATTTGAGATGCGCTTGGCATCTTCGTTGCTTGGTGGGGCGTCATATAAAGCATCGATATCGGAAACCAAAATTAAGAAATCGGCGCCTATGAGATGTGCGACCAGAGCAGCAAGGCGATCGTTATCTCCAAATCGGATCTCCTGCACCCCAACCGTGTCATTTTCATTAATAATCGGAACAACCTTGAGCTCGAGCAATTTAAAAAGAGTACGTTGCGCATTTTCATAATGTTCTGGGCGTACAAAATCATCAATCGTGAGGAGTACCTGCGATGAAAGTAGCGAATGTCCAGAAAAGGCTTCGTTGTAGTAAGAAATCAAAAGTCCCTGACCAACGGAGGCTGCGGCCTGTTGCGTGGCAAGATCTTCGGGACGAACACTCATCCCAAGTGGCGCAAGCCCTGCAGCGATTGCTCCAGATGACACCAGAACAACTTCTTTTCCTTGGGCGCGAAGAGTTGAGACGATGTCGACGATTTCACCAACGTGCTTTTTATCAAGTTGCTCGCCAGCTTTGCCAGTGAGAGTTGATGAACCGATCTTGATAACAACGCGCTTTGCGCTATTTATCTGATCGCGCTTCATTGCTTATTACCCTCGATGCTAGAAACTTGAGGGGTATGCGGATCTGCAACGTTATATTCCCATTGCATTTCTATTTCATCATCCGTTAGGGACGCCACATCAGCTTTGTCTTCAACATATCGGCCTGCCCATGGTGATTCGATTCGCAAATCTGTTCCGCGTGGACCAGCAAGGAGTTCTGCGCCAGCTTCAATTGTTGGCTCCCAGTCGAAGATAACAGCGTTATCGCCTTCGCCAATTCGAACTTCATCCTTAGCTTTCGCTCCAGCTTTAAAAAGAGCTCGTTCAACACCGAGTTGCGCAAGGCGATCGGCCAAGTAGCCAATTGCTTCTGCATTACCGAAATCTGTTTGGCGAACAAAGCGCTCTGGCTTATCTCCCCGCACAGTGAAAGATCCATCGGCGTTTGCAGTGACTGCAAATCCGCCATCATTAATAGGAGTTGGGCGCAAGACAATTCGTACTTTCTCTTGCTTCTGTTCTTGCTTGCGATATTCCTGGATGATGCGACCCATCGAGTAAGTCAGCTCTTGCAAACCAATACGAGCAGCAGCAGAAATTTGGTAAACCTCATATCCGCGAGCTTCAAGTGTCGATTGGACCATGTCGGCCATGGTTTTTCCATCAGGCAAGTCGATTTTATTGAGCGCAATAATTCTTGGGCGATCTGCCAGTCCACCATAATGCGAAAGCTCTTCTTCAATCACATCGAAATCCTTAATAGGATCGCGATCAGTTTCAAGTGTTCCGCAGTCAAGCACATGTACGAGTGCTGCGCATCGCTCTACGTGGCGAAGAAATTCAAGGCCGAGGCCTTTGCCCTGTGATGCGCCAGGAATTAACCCAGGTACGTCAGCGACAGTAAAGCGAGTTTCTCCGGCTTGTACTACTCCAAGATTTGGGACAAGTGTTGTAAATGGATAATCAGCAATCTTTGGACGAGCCGCTGAAATTGCAGCAACCAAAGATGACTTTCCAGCACTTGGGAAACCAATTAAACCAATATCTGCAACGCTCTTAAGTTCAAGAATTAGCGTGCGTTCTTCACCTGGTTCACCTTTAAGAGCAAACCCTGGAGCGCGCCGTTTGCGTGAAGCAAGACCAGCATTTCCAAGGCCACCTTTACCGCCTTGTGCTGCAATAAATCGAGTTCCAACGCCGACTAAATCGGCAAGAATTCTTCCTTCTCTATCTTTTACAACAGTTCCGTTAGGTACGGAAAGAATGAGATCCCCACCATCGGCGCCGTTGCAGTAATCCCCATAACCAGGGCGTGCACTGAGCGCTTTGCGATGTGGTGAATGGTGAAAATCAAGAAGTGTTGTTTCACCAGAATCTACGACAAGAACGATATCTCCGCCGCGTCCGCCATTTCCTCCGTCTGGTCCACCGAGTGGAACAAACTTTTCACGGTGAATCGATACACATCCATCGCCACCATTGCCTGCAGAAGCATGGAGGGTTACCCGATCAACGAATGTTGTCATTTATAACTCACCTGCCTCCCTAAAATAAAATAGCGGGCCCGCATTCCGCGGACCCGCAAAGAAATATCCGCTTTTAAACGAGTACCGGAACGATGTTTACAACCTTGCGGCCACGTGCGCGACCGAACTCCACTGCACCTGCAGCAAGAGCGAACAAAGTGTCATCTTTACCGATGCCAACATTTGCTCCTGGATGGAAAACTGTTCCGCGTTGGCGAACAAGAATTTCACCGCTCTTAACTACCTGACCGCCAAAACGCTTAATACCAAGGTACTGAGCATTTGAATCGCGACCGTTACGGGTAGACGAGACACCTTTTTTACTTGCCATTTTTTATTCGCCTCCTCTACTACTTGTTAATTCCGGTAATTTTTACGCGAGTTTGCTTCGCGCGGAAACCTTGACGACGGCGATAACCCGTCTTGTTCTTGTAACGAAGGATGTCGATCTTAGGACCCTTTGTCTCTTCAAGAACTTCACCTGCAACCTTTACGGAAGCGAGCGCCTTTGGATCTGATGTCACTGTTGCGCCATCTACCAAGAGAACTGCAGGAAATGACACTGTTGCGCCAACTTTTGCATCAATACGATCAACGATGATTGTGTCGCCAACGGCAACCTTCTCCTGACGACCGCCAGCTTTAACAACCGCGTACATACTTTTCCCTACTTTTCTCTATCTAATGAATACTGCATATGAGCTCGAATTCCCGTATGGGGCCCGAGGGCAGACGCTAAGGGTACGGAAGACCGCCCCCCAGGGTCAAACTGAGTTGAAACTGAGTTGGAACTGAGTTAAAGCTGGTTATTCAGGCGTAATTATCCCCGTGCTAACTGCTCGGCGACGCTTTCGAGGTGTCTTTGCTGGTGCCTCAACGACAGCAACTTCTTCCTCATGAGCCACTTCTACTGGTTCCTCTGGTTCAGATACAGGAGTGAACTTTTGATCCATATCCTTATCAAGGGAAACCTTGCGAACTGGTTCGGTGTGAATATGAATTCCACGGCCGCCACAAGATTCACATGTGGTTGAGAATGCTTCGATAAGTCCTTGGCCGATGCGCTTTCGTGTCATCTGCACAAGACCTAACGAGGTCACTTCTGCTACCTGGTGCTTAGTGCGATCTCGTCCCAAACATTCAACAAGGCGACGCAATACTTGGTCACGGTTTGATTCCAAGGCCATATCAATGAAGTCGATAACTACGATTCCACCTAAGTCGCGAAGTCGAAGTTGGCGAGCAATTTCTTCAGCCGCCTCAATGTTGTTCTTGGTAACAGTCTCTTCCAGGTTTCCGCCCTTACCGACGAATTTACCCGTGTTGACGTCGATGACAACCATTGCTTCAGTGCGATCAATAACAAGGGATCCACCCGATGGTAAATACACCTTGCGATCAAATGCTTTGGCTAACTGTTCTTCAATTCGATTTTCAGCAAACAAGTCACGAGGGCCCGTCCACTTTTCAATCTTTTGCGTCAGTTCAGGAGCAATGTGGCCGAGATACTCGTTGATGTCATCCCAAGCCTGATCGCCTTGGACAATGAGCTGGCGGAAATCTTCATTAAAGATATCGCGAATTACGCGAACAGTAAGGTCTGGTTCTCCGTACAACTGTGATGGAGCAACAGTGCTTGAATTTTCTGCCTTCTTTTGAATATCTTCCCATTGCGCTTGGAGGCGCTTTACATCATCTGCAAGCTCTTCTTCAGAGGCACCTTCGGATGCTGTACGCACAATGACGCCAGCCTCATCAGGAACAAGTCCCTTAAGAATGCTCTTCAAACGTGAACGCTCTTGATCCGGCAGGCGACGGCTAATTCCACTCATCTCTCCACTTGGAATATAAACAAGGTAACGACCTGGAAGTGAAATCTGACTTGTCAGACGTGCACCTTTTTGGCCGATTGGATCCTTAGTTACTTGTACAAGAACTGATTGGCCTGTCTTGAGTACGTGTTCAATCTTTCGATTGGCGCTCTCGGCCATTCCAGCGGCATCCCAATTAACTTCACCAGCGTAAAGGACTGCGTTACGGCCTTTGCCGATATCAATAAATGCTGCTTCCATGGAAGGAAGTACGTTTTGAACTTTACCGAGGTAAACGTTTCCAACGTATGAAATATTTGAATTTCGATTGACGTAATGCTCGACCATGATCTTGTCTTCAAGCACTGCAATCTGTGTGCGATCTCCAGTTTGGCGAACCAACATGATTCGGTCAACATTTTCACGACGTGCGAGAAATTCACTTTCCGTAATGATTGTTCCACGGCGACGAACAAAATCGCGAGGTTCACGATCGCGGCGACTATTACGATCGCGGCCTCGGTCATTACGATCATTGCGATCGCGGCGACCGCCACGTTCCTCGCGGCTCTTATTTTCCCTAGGTTCTCTAGGCTCCCTAGGTTCTCTAACTTTTACAACAGTTTTTACACCATCTTCATCAATAATCTCTTCTGTTGCACTGGCGTCAGCATCTCCACCGCGCGCACGACGGCGGCGACGGCGGCGATGATTTGCAGCGCCATCCTCTGTTGCTAGGCCATCAGCTGACTCACTTTTTTCTGAGCCATCTTCTGCCGTTGAATTTTCTGAATCATTACGATCACCTGGGCGACGGCGACCGCGTCCGCCACGACGGCGACGGCGACGCTCTGCGCTCTCTGGTGAATCATCACTTGACTCTGAACTCTCCACGGAATCTTTAGCAGCTTCAGCTTTTTTGGCAGCAGGTGCTGCTTTCTTTGCTCGAGCTGGCTTTTCAACAATTGGAGCCGCTTGAAAAACGGGAACAGGAATTGCTGCGCTCTTTTTTGCTGCGCGTTTTGGTTTCTCTTCAGAAACAGCATCAATGCTTGCAACAGTAGTTTCTTTTACTTCAGAAGTTGCTTCTGTACGTGCTGCTGATTTTTTGGTAGCGCGCTTGCGCCCACCTTTTGGCTCTGGAGCCATAAGATCAAATCCTTTTCATGTACCCCAACCGCTGGTACTTCGTTTGGGCCCCAACCACAAAGGCTGAAGCGGTGCTCATACAAAACTTTTAAGTATTCTCAAAAATTTAGCTTCGGATGCAATTTGAGCTATTAAGGCCGCACCGTCATTTAAACAATTTAGATCATTTAAATAAGGCAGCCACTCGAATCGTTGCACGCGCGAACGCTGGGTTAAGTATTGCAGACGGCTCAGAAAATAGGCAATTGGGCCAAATCTACGCGTGTTTGAGAGCGCCCTTAACGGCTTCGAACATGCACATTTTGGAGCAAGCCAAATCCCACCAGATTGGCAAACATGCTTGATCCTCCATAAGAAATGAATGGGAGTGGAACGCCCGTCATCGGAACAAGTCCCATACACATTCCAACATTTTCAAAAGCTTGGAATGCAAACCATGCGATCACGCCCACACATACCAGTCGGCCAAATAAGTCGGTGGTTCTTCGCGCAATCATAAAAGCTCGGAGAAAAAATAATAGAAAACAAAAGAGAATAAATCCGGCGCCTAAGAAACCTAGCTCCTCACCTGCCACAGTGAAAATAAAGTCAGTTTGCTGCTCCGGAACAAATCGACCATTTGTCTGAGGGCCCTTAAATAATCCACGACCAAGAAATCCACCTGAACCAATAGTGATACGAGATTGGCGAAGCTGGTATCCACTTTGTTGCGGATCGGCAGCTGGATCAACAAATGCTTGGAGACGCTTTACCTGATAGTCACTTACTGCGCCAACTTTTACTGCTGCAAAGCCGCCTAACAAAGCCACAAGTAGAAGACCTATAACCCAACGCGAAGGTGCGCCGGACACCGCAATCATGGCAAGAATTGCTGCGCTGATTATTGCAACTGTACCGAGGTCAGGTTGAAGCAAAATCAATAAAATTGGAATCGAGGAAAGGGCGAGTGCTTTAACTACATCTTTATCGGTTGGGTTTGCATCAATGTCTCGCTTTTCTGCTAACAACATTGCAATGCCGACGATAATTGAAATCTTTGCAAGTTCAGCAGGCTGTACTTGGAATCCACCCGGAAATGAAATCCACGCCTTTGCGCCATTCACTGTAGAGCCAAGACCAGGAATAAGGACTGCTATTAAACCAAGAACTCCGAAACCCCAAACAAATGGCGTGTATGCGCGAAGTAAGCGATAGTCAATCAACGTTGTTGCATATGCAAGAATGAGACCAATAACAATATTAAGAATATGCCGCTTGAGGTAATACTGCGGATCTAAACCTTGTGAAGCAAACCACGAGCGGGTTGCTGCCCATACAAGGAGTGTTCCTAGAATTAAAAGAGCAGCGACGGCGAGTGTTAACCATTTATCAAAACCAGCCAAATTGCGCCGAATTGAATCTGTTCTAGAGCGGCTACCAATTCTTGGACTAAGTGAAGTCATTTCTTCGCCACCTTCTTTGCCGCCTTCTTCGCAACTGCGCCCTTTGTATCAATCTTAGGGATAGTCGAGGACGGACCAGTATTAGGAAAGATAGCAGCGGTTGGGTCCACTTTATTTCCCTTGACACCAAAAAGTGCGGAGTAAATATCTTTAACGCCTCCACCTGATGCCGTTGCGCCAAATCCACCTTGGCTGACCATCATGACAACTGCGTACTGTGGGCTGTTGCTTGGAGCGTATGAAACAAACCATGAAGTGTCATCTTTAGCAGATCCATTTGCGTTTCTACCCAGAACCTGGCCTGTGCCAGTCTTTCCACTCACTGGTACTGGAAAATTAGCGAAGAGCCCGGCAGCTGTGCCACGTGTAGCAACCGAACGCAACGCGCGGTGCAAAAATTCTAGATCTGAAGATGTGGCTGGAATCTTTCCATTTACAACAGGTTTAAATTCTTTTAGTACTTTACCTGTGGGGGTCACAATTGCTCTGGCAACTTGTGGCTGGTAGAGAGTTCCACCATTAGCAATCGCCGCATACATCGAAACCAATTGGAGTGGTGAAAGAAGTGTATCTCCCTGTCCAATTGAGAAGTTAACCGCGTCACCAGCACGAACTACATAACCATCTAGACAATTCTCATGTGCAATAGCGATGAGATAGGGCGTCAAATCTTTCTTCTGTGCCCGACTTTGATAGTTACAGAAAAAATCCTTATTTGCCTTCCAATAGTTCTGCTTCCAATTTCTATCCGGAAGACGTCCCGCTGCTTCATCTGGGAGATCTATGCCAGTTTTCTTTCCAACCCCGAAATTCTTTGCATTTGTAAAGAAATAATCGTTCAGGCTCGAATGAGGATGCAATCCACCATCTCGAACCCATTGGTCATAGGCAATCTGATACCAAATCGTGTCACAGGAAACTGCAATTGCTGTCTCCATATTAATCGAGCCTTCATTCTTCGCTTCGAAGTTCTTGAATTCACGGTTACCGATTTGAACCGTTGACGGACATTTATAACTCGAGTTCATGTTGTATCCCGCTGCGGTTGCAGCGACGACAGAAAGTGCTTTAAAGGTGGAAGCGGGGGCGTACGTTCCTTGAATTGCTCGGGATAGGGCGGGTACTCCCGTCGATTCACTAAAGAGATCTTTTGCTTGCTTAACCGTCAAACCTTTTTGAAACATGTTTGGATCAAATGTTGGCCACGATGCCATCGCAAGTACTGCACCGCTCTTCACATTCAAAACTATTGCGGCTCCAGAATCGGCTTTATAACCCATAGATCGCGAACTTCGAACTGCTCGATTAAGCGCTGTTTCAACTGCTGCTTGTAGAGGAGCGCTGATATTTGTCACCAAGTTATCACCGGGGACTGATGCTGTGTTTTCAGATGTTTGAGTGACTGACTCTTTACGATCAACTATCACAGTTTTGATTCCTGGCGTGCCTCGAAGATAGTTGTCATACATCAGCTCTAGCCCTGATTTACCAACGTTTTCATTTCTGTAGAAACCTTTTGTTGGATCATTGAGATCATTTTCTGAAACTCCGCCCACGTATCCCAGCACGTGAACTGGCAATTCTCCAGACAAAGATGGATAGCTTCGCACGGGAAGTGGTTCAGCGTTTATTCCAGCATAGATATCTGAATTCTCGAGAATTACGAGTGCCTGGGTCTGTGTTGCTTGCTTTGTAATCGGAATTGCTTGAAAGCGTGTTCCATTCCAACATCCAGATCGCTTTCCGATTTCCAATTCACCGCAAAGTCTCGTTCCTTGCCACAAATCTGTATATTGCAATTTCAATAGATTGCTTACCCGCGTAAGTACTGCAACACCTTTATCTGGTTGCTTGTCGATGATGCTGCGATCAACAGTAATTGCCAAACCGGGCCGGTCCATAGCCAGCGGAGACCCTGAACTATCGGTGATAGCCCCACGCAGGGCCGGAGTTACGATGTCTCGACTTTGGATACTCAGCGCTGCGCTTTGATAGACCGTGGAATTAGATACTTGAAGATAGAAAAGGCGCCCTATCAGAGCTAGCATCAAAGAAATAATAAGAGTCTGGACAATGACCAAATTTAATCGTGAACGTTGCGAACTCACATACGCTCCCGAGAGGTCAAAGTTGATTCACGCGCTCGTCGGATGAGTGGAAGAAAAAGTGGAGTGAAAAGCAAGGTCCAAAAGAAATTACCAAATATGACAACGAGTGCGCGTGAGAAAGAACCAATATTTTCTCCCAGAACTGCGCCGGCAGCCAAATAAATACTGAGCGCCAAAGCCGAACCTATTGAAATAAAAAGTACGAAGGGCATTGGTTCTGATGTGAAATCACCAACGCTCTCAAGATTTGATGAAACTAAGTAACCAATAATCGTGAAAATCAGCGCCCATTGTCCAAAAGGGCTCTGCGAAGTTGGGGCAAGATCAAGTACTAGTCCTCCGATGAATCCCATCACAACAGCGCCATTGCCATCTTCCAAAGCAATCAGACAAACCAAAACTGCTAAATACAGTGAAAATCCGGTGATAGGTAAATGGATTCTGGAAACAACCGACTCTTGAATAACAAATACAAAGAATAGGAAAGCAGTGCTTATCCCGAGTCGACTAGGACTCACTTCTTTACCTTGCTTGGGCTAGTGGTGGGAGTAGGGACTGGCATTGGAGTTCCACTTGGAACTGGAGTTGCTGTTGGGGTTGGAGTAACAAAAACAGTCACAGTTGGGCGAGGGGTTGGATTGATGGGTTTACTTGGCGCTGTTGTTGGCGCAACAAGGACAACTGATACGACTCCAAGATCATTCAAGTTTGAATAGGAATTAACTGTTGCGCGTTGAGTCAGAGAAGTCGTCGTGTGATCAACCTTTGTTACAACACCAACGGGT
>CAIMSI010000020.1 GCA_903844115.1 uncultured Actinomycetes bacterium | reverse complement strand
TGCAATCATTACCGGATTTATTAATGGCCTGCTCATTACAAAGACAAAACTTAATTCAATTGTTGCGACCCTTGGCGTAAACGCGCTCCTCTATGGCTTCATGATGGCTCTTTCTGGTGGAAGCCCGCGCCGTACAACAGAGCGACTATCCCATTTCACCAACAACAAGATTTTTGGTTTACAACATTCGGTTTACATTGGAATAATTGCGGCGATTATCGTCACAATAATAATTAAGCGCACAGTTATTGGCCGTCGCTTTGAAGCGGTCGGCGCTAATCCGCGGGCAGCGTTAGCGACTGGACTTAAAGTTGGTCGCTACCAAATCGGTGCTTACGTCTCGGCGCAAATTTTGTACTGTCTTGCTGGCATAGTGCTTGGTGGAGTTATCTCACAGCCAACTGCTTATCAAGGCGATGATTACGTACTTCCTTCTGTAGCAATTGTCGTACTTGGTGGAACTTCTCTCCTTGGTGGCCGCGGTTTTCCTGCAGCATCAGCACTCGCCGCGCTGTTTTTGAAGCAGCTCGATATGTTCGTGCTCTCACTCGGTGTTCCATACGGCGTTCGCACGCTCGTGATCTCAATTTCATTAATGGCCGGAATCGCCCTTTATGCAGTTAATTGGCGAACTGTGCGTTCAAAATTTACTTCAAAAAATAGGGCAGGTAGCGAACTCCAACCTGTATAAATTAGATTTCGGCTTCGCAAGATAGTCGAATAGTGCGTCAATGTTTGCCGCACAACTAGGAAAGGAAATAACTTGATACGCTTCAAATCTCGAGCCGCTGTGGTCGCGAGTGTCATCAGCGTTGCAGCCTTAACAATTGCAACTAGCGTTGTCGCTTCTTCTTCAAGTAGTGCTGCTGGCGTACCTTCATGGTGCGGACCAAAGAAAATTACAATGGGCTTCACTGATGGTTTCGGTGGAAACTCATGGCGTCTAGTAACAACCGCCGCTGTACGCGAAGAAGTTAAGCTTTGCCCAAGCGTTACAAAGCTTTACTACGCAGATGGCCAAGGAAAGACAGATAAAGCAATTTCAGACATTAAGGGAATGGTTGCTAAGGGCGTAAAGGCTCTTGTTGTATTCCCTGATGCTGGACAAGCAATGCTGCCTGCACTTCGTTCAGCTTACAAAGCTGGCGTTGTAACAGTCCCTTACCGCGTATGGGCTGGCGGAACTGCAGGTAAGGATTACAACCTGTTCGTAGGTTCTGATTTCGTACTTGCTGGAAAGCTATGGGGCGAATGGATTAAGAAGAACCTTCCAAACGGTGGAAATATTCTTTCTCTCTCAGGTCCTGCAGGTAACAGCCAAGGCGCAGACGAGGCTAAAGGCCTACAAAGCGTTCTAGGTGGGGATTCTAAGTACAAGTTCATTGGCGCTCAGCCATTTGAAGTTACAAACTGGGATCCAGGCAAGGCACAAGAAGTTTTGACTGCTGCTATTGCTAAGTACCCACAAATCGATGCAATCACAACCGACTTCGGTCCTTCAATTGTTTCAGCTCTACAAGCTGCAGTTGATTCAGGTTGGAAAGTTCCTGCAATCGCAGGTTCAGACGGAAACGTCTTTGGTTGCTTCTACCAGGATAACCATGCAACACAACCTAACTTCAAGATGATGACAATCTCAACACAAAACGATCACTCACGTTTGGCAACAGACTGGGCGATTGCTCTTGCTACCGGCGGAAAGACTCCAAAGGATAAGTCATACCCATCATCATTGTTTGAAGATTCAGTCTCTGGAAAGCCATCAGCTGTCCAGTGCCGTAAGGATCTTCCAGGAGACGTTTACCTCTCTGCAAAGATGTCTGGCGCAGCACAAGCTAAGTTGAAGACCAACTAAGCAAAAGCAATAAATAGGAAATAGAATCAGATTGGTTGCTGCAAAGTAGCCAATCTGATTTTCTCCTGTAAGGCCTTTAAAGTTTTATAATTAAGAAAAATTAAGAAATAGGTGAAAAAGTGTCCCGTTCTCCACTCATCCTTTCGAATATTTCGAAGAGTTTCGTAGGTGTTGCAGCACTCAGCGATGTATCACTGGAAGTGAAAGAAGGAGAAATTCACGCCCTTCTCGGAGAAAATGGCGCAGGAAAGTCCACCCTAATGAATGTGGCATCTGGAACTCTTCAGCCAGATAGCGGAACTATTGAAATTGGCGGCGAGAAGATTGATTCGCTCTCTCCTCAGCAAGCCACAGATCTAGGTTTAGTAATCGTTCACCAACATCCCGCAGTTCTTCCTGATCTGACGATTGAAGAAAATATTCGAATTTCCGTTCCTGAAAAGTTTCTTATGTCTGAAGGAAATCCTGCTGCAACAATGCGTAAAATTCTGGATGACTTTGGCTTCACCGTCAGCATTAAGGACCGGGTTGAAAGTCTGACTATCGCTCAACAACATCTTCTCGACTTAGCAAAAGCATTTGCTGTTAATCCCAAGGTTCTCATTCTTGATGAACCAACTGCGCCGCTCGGACAAGAGTCCGTCGACATTCTTTTTGATCGCGTGAAGAAGATCGCAAAATCCGGTACATCCGTCGTTTACATCACTCACCGCTTAGCCGAAGTTCGTCAACTAGCAAATCGCGTGACCGTGCTTCGTGATGGAAAGTGGCGTGGGCTAAAAGAAATTACTGAAATTACTGATGATGAAATCATGACCTTGATTGTCGGGCGCGAACTTGAATCAACATTCCCGCCAAAGCATGGTGGCCAAAGCTCGGATAAGCAGTTCTTCAAGGTGGCAGACATTTCTGGCGGC
>CAIMSI010000019.1 GCA_903844115.1 uncultured Actinomycetes bacterium | reverse complement strand
TTTTATTCTTCGCGGATACCAAAAATTAATTTCCCCTTACTTTGCACCGCGCTGTAAGTACTACCCAACCTGCTCCCAATACTCCATCGACGCAATCCGCGAGTACGGATCAATCCGCGGTGTATTTATGACGGCTTGGCGCTTAGTTCGCTGCAACCCTTTTTCCCATGGCGGCGTTGATTACGCAGTTAAAAAAGTTAAATCTGGACCAATGACGAAAGCAGGCATCTAATGGGAACCATTCTAAGCCCCTTGTATTACGCTGTTTCTTGGGTACTTGTAACCTTCCATTCTATATTTGGAGTTTTTACAAAGAACCAATCCATCCGTTGGTCACTCTCAATCATCGGCCTAGTTATATTAATTCGCGTTATTTTAATCCCGCTTTTCGTCAAGCAGATTAAGTCACAACGTGCTATGACTGCCCTTTCACCAAAAATGAAAGAGATTCAAAAGCGCTATAAAGACGATCGCGCCAAGCAATCTGAAGAAATGATGAAGCTTTACAAAGAACATAAAACAAACCCACTCGCTTCATGTTTCCCAATTATTGCCCAAGCGCCAATCTTCTTCGCTCTTTTCACAGTGCTAAATGGAATTGCTCATAACCACCCACACGGTCTTATGAAGGGTGATGTTTTAGTTCAAGCATCCCAAGCAAAATTCTTTGGAGCAGACCTTTCATCAACATTTATTTCCAGCCCTAACCTCACAACAAAAATCGTTACTGTCCTTTTGATTCTTGCCATGTCTGCCACAACGTTTACAACACAACGTCAGTTACTTGTTAAAGGAATGCCTAAACAAGATAACTCAAACAACATGATGATGCAGCAACAAAAAATTATGATGTATGTCTTCCCGGTTATTTTTGCGATTTCCGGAGTTAACTTCCCAGTCGGAGTTTTAATCTATTGGGGCACAACAAACCTATGGACTATGGGTCAACAGTTTTACGTTATTAAACGAAACCCAACACCAGGATCACCAGCGTTTGAAGAACTCGAGAAAAAAAGAGCGGCAAAAGGAATTTCTAGTTCTTCTGATTCATCAACGGATGAAACAACTGGCGGCACGACAACAATCGATCCAGCTGGACAGCCTGGACAGCGCCAACAACCAAAGAAGAAAAAGAAGCGCAAGCCATAAATTTAGGACATAAACGCTTAATTACTACCAAAACATATCAATTTATATTAATCTAGACAGGAGCAAGATATGAGCGAAGAGAAGAGTTTGATTACCCGCCTTGAAGAAGAGGGCGATGTAGCAGCTGATTACCTAGAGGCACTCCTTGATATCGCAGACCTAGATGGCGATATTGATATTGATGTGGAAAATGATCGCGCAGCCTTGGCTGTGGTCGGCAAGCCCGGGGACCTAAGCCACCTGGTAGGCAGCAACGGTGAGGTATTGGACTCTCTCCAAGAGCTCACACGCCTGGCTGTTCAAACCAGCACTGGAGAGCGCAGCCGCCTTATGTTGGATATTGACAGCTTCCGAGCTGATAAAAAAGAGGAGCTAGCCAAGCTCGCGCACGAGACGGCCGAGGAAGTGAAATCAACAGGAGTAGCCATCAAGCTGCGCCCAATGAACGCTTTTGAGCGCAAAGTCGTCCATGACACCATTCAATCCATCGGCCTCACCAGCGAATCAGAGGGCGAAGACCCAAATCGTTGCGTAGTGGTACTTCCCGAATCAAAATAAAGCTCCTTTAAAAATGGTTTCACGTGAAACCCTCCTTGAGAGGTACTTTCAAGAAAAAGGAACCGAAATAGCTCGCTACGCGCAAATGCTTGCGACCATAGGGATTGAGCGCGGCCTGATTGGCCCCAAAGAGGGCGAGCGCATCTGGGAACGCCATATCGCCAACTGCATCCCTGTCACAACCTTGATCCCACAAGGTGCTTCTGTTGTGGATGTTGGCTCAGGGGCAGGCTTACCTGGAATCGTCATAGCCCTAGCCCGGCCAGATACCCAAGTTACCCTGATTGAACCCCTTCAACGGCGGGTAGATTTCCTCAACGAGGTTGTTTCTGAGCTCAAACTACCTATTACAGTTATTCGAGGAAAAGCCGAGACAGCACGCGGCTCCTTTGATGTAGTTACAGCCCGGGCGGTTGCCCCCCTTCCTAAATTACTCCCGATGGTTCGCCATCTCATGAAATCTGGAGGCAGCCTCCTAGCAATTAAAGGGGAGTCGGCCCAAGCAGAGATCGATGGAACCCAACTCAATAAGCAAAAAGCGCTACTTCACACCCTTGAACTTCCTGATTTTGAGGTTGCTAGGGTCATTGAGGTCCAGAAAGCCTGATTAAATAGCCCCATGGGCGAGAATGAAGTTTCACGTGAAACATCAGCGCCACCCCAAACATCTAGTTCCACTGGAAAAGTCGTTGGGATTCGCCGCCTCAAAGAGCCGATGCCCAACCCAATCAAAACTCGCATTTTTACCGTTGCCAACCAAAAAGGCGGGGTAGGTAAAACCACCACTGCCGTAAATGTGGCAGCTGCCCTTGCAATGGGTGGCCTCAAAGTTCTCGTCATTGACCTTGATCCACAAGGTAATGCTTGTACTGCCCTTGGCGTAGATCGCAATGAAGGCCCAGGCATGTTTGAAGTGCTCATCGATGAGGTTCCCCTTAAAGATGTTGTAAAAAAAGTAGCAGGATTCCCACACCTAGAGTGCGCACCAGCAAATCAAGAGTTGGCTGGCGCAGAAATAGCAATGGTCAATTTTGTAGCACGCGAACAAATTTTAAAATTAGCACTCAACGATTTCATTCTCGAGCGCGAATCAACTGGCAACAGATTTGATTACATCATTATTGATTGCCCACCATCGCTAGGTTTATTAACCGTTAACGCACTTACTGCAGCCGAAGAAGTGCTTGTGCCAATTCAATGCGAGTACTACAGCCTTGAAGGTATTTCTTTGTTAATGCAAACCTTGCAAAAAATTAAACGAGCACTCAACCCACAAGTACATGTAAGCACCATTGTTTTGACGATGTTTGATTCGCGAACTCGTTTAGCAAATGATGTGGCAAATGATGTTCGCGCGCACTTTCCAAAAGAACTTATTGATATTCCTATTCCTCGCGCAGTTCGTGTTTCTGAAGCGCCATCTTTTAGACAAACAGTTATGACATATGACGCAGCATCGCCAGGGGCTATTGCATATATGCAAGTTGCTCGGGAGATAGCGGCGAGAGGAACAAACGGAACAGGAAACGTGGCATGAGCGCACCGCAAAAACAACGCAGAGGGGGACTAGGCCGCGGCTTAGATTCACTTATCCCATCCACGCCGATTCAATCCAATGAAGGTGTCGTGATTGCGCAACAAGGTGAAGTTGATATTAATTCCATTTCTCCTAATCCAAAACAACCGCGTGAAGTTTTCGATCAAGATTTACTCAACGAACTTGCTGCATCAATTAAAGAAGTAGGCGTACTACAACCTCCTGTTGTTCGCGATATCGGTAACGGTAAATACGAATTGATCATGGGAGAGCGTCGCCTTCGTGCGTCAAAAATTGCGGGCTTAAAAACAATTCCCGTAATTGTTCGTGCAACTAAAGATAATGAATTACTTCGAGAGGCGCTCTTAGAAAATATTCATCGCAGCCAACTTAACCCACTTGAAGAAGGCGCGGCATATCAAAATTTATTGAATGATTTTGGTTATACCCACGATGAGCTCGCGACAAAAGTAGGAAAATCGCGTCCTGCAATTTCAAATGCGCTTCGCCTTTTGAATTTACCAACATCTGTACAACGCAGGCTTGCTGCAGGAGTTTTATCTGCGGGGCACGCACGAGCGTTGCTTTCACTATCTGATGGCGCTCAAATCGAACGACTTGCCCAACGAATAGTTTCAGAAGGCTTATCTGTCCGCGACGTTGAAGAGATCGTCGCTTCCGGGGGAGCAAATACAAAAGCTGCAACAACTCGGGTAAAAAGCATCCCAGCTCCTCGCTTGAAGGAAATTGGTGAGGCTCTCTCAGATAAATTTGATACACGAGTGAGTGTTGAGCTCGGCAAAGCAAAAGGCAAGATCGTGATTGAATTTGCAGATAAAGAAGATTTAGAGCGCATTAACAAATTACTTAGTTAATTGAAAGCCGCTCCATTTCCTTCTTAATTACTTCACCCAAAGACTTGATTCCATCAGTAATTCGCTCTGGTGTTGGGTAGCAATACGACAAACGCATCGACCACGAACCAAAACCATCGGCATAAAAGGCCGTACCTGGAACATAAGCAACCTTGGCAACAATCGCCTTTGGCATCAAAGCCTTTGTATCAATTTCAGGAGGCAGCGTCGCCCAAACATAGAAACCGCCACCAGGCTTCGTCCAAGTCGCCTCTTTTGGAAAGTACTTATCCATTGCAGTTAACATCGCATCACGACGCACTTTGTAGATTTTACAAAAAGAAGAAATCTGATCGCGCCATGGTTGATCTGCTAAGTAACTTGAGATTGCAAGTTGGGCAAAGTTAGATGGACACAATTGAGATGATTCTGAAGCAATCACAAGTTTTTCTTTGAGCGATTGAGGAACCAGCGCCCAACCGACGCGAAAACCAGGACAAATTGTTTTTGAAAAAGAGCCCAAGTAAATAACATTTTCAGAATCCTCTGAGCGCATTGCATTGGGAGATGGTTTATCAAACCCTAGAAGTCCGTAAGGATTATCTTCAACTACAAAAATTTGTTCCTCTCGGCAAATATTCAAAATTTCTGTGCGACGCTCGGCAGATAATAGAACACCGGAAGGGTTTTGGTAATTTGGAATCAAATATAAAAACTTAATTTTCCGGCCCGAAAGGCGGGTTTTCGCAATTGCTTCGCGAAGGCGCTCGGGAATCATTCCATTATCGTCGAGCTCGACATGGACAATCGAAGCTTCGTACTGGTGAAAAGTTCCAAGGGCGCCGACATAAGAAGGAGCTTCAACAAGAACAACATCACCTGGATCAATAAAAATACGGGAGATTAAATCAAGTGCTTGTTGGGAGCCTGTGGTGACAATGACATCTTCTGGGTGCGCCTTGATGCCTTCAAGTTCCATAACATCACAAATTTGTTCACGAAGTTTTGGGTGGCCTTGCCCACTTCCGTATTGCAAAGCTTCCATGCCATTTGTCTTAATTAATTGCCCAACAACGTTTTCCATCATGTCCATCGGCAGCGCAGTTAAATTTGGCATGCCACCAGCTAATGAAACAATTTCTGGACGTGAGGCAACGGCGAAAAGTGCTCGAATTTCAGAAGGCTGCATAAATTGTGCACGATGGGCAAACCGATCATGAAGATTGGCAGGAGCGCCGGTGTGGATGCGCGTGATATCTGAACTCATCGCGTTAGTTTGCCATAAGAGTTGCGATGCTCGTGAATATTTACTTGCTTGCTATTTCCTTAATCCAACCCGGCGAAGGTCGCTAATTTTCAACGTTCCAGTCTTTGCATCATCTTCCGAAGCTAAATAAAGGCGCTGGATTGCAACCATGATGGATTCGACGAGGGTTTCACGAAAATCTTTCTCAGCCAACCGCAGGGCATCCCCAGGATTGGAGATATACCCCAAATCTATGCGGACCGTTGGGGCTTTTGTAAGACGGAGCAAATCCCATGATTTTGCATGAGTGCGACAATTCAGGAAATCTGTACGAGCACAAATTTCACGTTGAACCAATGTAGCAAACCTTTCACCGACAACTGAATGAACCCCATGTGCATCACTTCCGTAATAACAGGTTGAAACACCATGGGCGTTTTCATTCTTGTAATTATCAATATTGAAAGATAAAACCAGATCAGCGCCGACGCTATTAGCAGTAATAATTCTTTCTGCCTCAGAAGCTTGAGAAGTGGCACTTCGTGTAAGGAAGACTGAAACACCCAAGGCAATGAGGCGACCCTCTAAGCGCTGGGCAATATCAAAAGCAATTTTGTTGGCCTCATCAGTGGAGTCACTTGTTGGGTCAAGAACGATTATTTTATTTGCGAGTGAAGGACCTTTATTAGCGCGTGTAACTTCCTCGCGCAACTGTTGCGGAGTTCCACCAGAAACTATTTTCATCAAACGAACCATTGCCATTACAGTCGATGGGCCGCACTGGCCATCAACTTTCGCACCAACAGATTTTTGGAATTCTTTAACGGCTACTTCTAATTGCGGCCCGAAAATTCCATCTACGCGTCCAGGGTTAAATCCCATCTCAACTAAACGAGTTTGCAACTGAGCAACGTCATCCCCACGCATATGCGTCAAAGGATCTAATTTAAGAGTGCGATCACCAAGTTTCCATTTAGCTTCATCCAGACTTTGTGCCGTCGTGGAATCCACGACACCAGTAACGCTTAACCCGCGCTCCTGTTGAAAAGCTTTCACCGCCGCCTCAATAGTTTGATCAAATACCGAAGCGGTAGATTTAAGCAGACCTAAACGATTTAACGTTGTTGAAAGCTGTAAAACAATGTCGCCAGAAGCACCGATGCGCAATTCTGTAGACATGCTTATTTTCCTAAGACCTTAAAAAGCTAGGAAATAAATTCTGAAAGCTCTTTGAGAAGTGCTGGCTTTGGCTTTGCGCCAATAATACTTTTCACAACTTGCCCGTTTACATAAACGTTAAGAGTTGGGATTGAAGTAATTCCATACTTCATCGCGATAGAAGCTTCATCATCAGTGTTAAGTTTTACAATCTTGATCTTGCCACCATGTTCTGCTGCAATTTCTTCCAAGATTGGAGCTACAGCGCGGCAAGGACCACACCACTCAGCCCAAAAGTCGACGAGTACTGGTGTTGAAGATTTAAGAACCTCGGCATCAAAGTTTGCCGCTGTTACTGGTTGTGTTGCGCCCATTTCATATCTCTTTTCTTATGATTTCTTGTAATTAGTGGTTAATTCTATTTTGTAAAACTATTAATGCCCTGCAAGAAAACGCTCGGCATCAAGTGCTGCCTCACAGCCCGTCCCAGCTGCAGTGATGGCTTGGCGGTATGTGTGGTCAACAAGATCTCCGCAAGCAAAAACACCTTTCAGGTTAGTTCGTGTGGAACGTCCGTCAACTTTCACATAACCCTCACCATCGAGCTCGACTTGCCCTGCAATCAATTCACTGCGAGGCACGTGCCCGATTGCGACAAACAGCCCGTCAAATGCCCGTTCTGATTCTTCATCTGTTAGTACATTCTTTAGTTTTAGTGCAGACATTGATTGTTCACCTAGAACATCAATTACTTCTGTGTTCCATAAAAATTCAATTTTTGGATTCCCTTGTGCCCGATCAACCATAATCTTTGAGGCGCGAAGTGAATCACGACGATGAATAACAACAACCTTGTCAGCAAACCGTGTCAAAAATGTTGCCTCTTCCATGGCGCTATCGCCACCACCAACTACTGCAACTGTCTTTTGACGGTAGAAGAATCCATCGCACGTCGCGCACCATGAAACTCCACGACCCGATAGCCGTTTTTCATTCACTAAACCAATTTCTTTGTAAGCAGAACCTGTTGCAAGAATGACAGAATTCGCTTTGAGAGTGTTTCCAGAACCATCTTTCAATACTTTGATATCACCAGTTAGATCCATTTCTACAATGTCATCTGTGATTATCTTTGTCCCAAATTTTTCAGCTTGGGCACGCATTGAATCCATTAACTCTGGCCCCATAACACCAGCAGGGAAACCAGGAAAATTCTCAACTTCAGTAGTGTTCATAAGCGCACCACCAGCTGTTACTGAACCCTCATAAAGGATTGGTGATAGCTGCGCGCGAGCTGCATAAACAGCAGCGGTATAGCCGGCAGGACCAGATCCTACGATCACAACTTGGTGAATCTCACTCATTACAAAACCAATCTATTAACGGCGGAGTAATAACTTAAAAGCACTTCCTACTTCTTCAATCTTAAAGACCCGAGCAGCCCCAATATATCCAAGACCTGCAATAGCAAGAACCACGAGCAGATGAACAGTATTCCCCCCAGGGATAAATCTGAGTGCTACACGCAACGGGAGGGCAATAACGAGGAATATCCCAGCTAAACGAAGGTAGAGACCAGCAATCTCACCTAAATGAATTCGTATGTTGTATCTATGCAGCAAGCGAATCGTCGTCCAAGCGCCAATGAAATAGCTAAGCGAAAGTGATCCGGCCAGACCAACTGTTACCCATTTCGGGTTTAAAGTGATGGCCAACACAATCGCAACCACGCTACCCAAAACATTCATAATGAAATTACTTAAAACTTGTAATTTCACATTTTCAAAGGCATTAAGGCCTCGCAGAGCAATCAAGTTCACACTCATTGGCATCAGGCCAAGTGCGAAGGCAGCAAGTACAAATCCGATGTATTGAGCATCAGCGTTAGATATTCCAAAAAATAGAGTCCTTGTGATGAGTGTTCCAAACAAGACCAATGCACAAGCGCTAGGAACGGTAAATATTCCAACCAAACGGATGGCACGCACTAACTGATCATGTACTTGTGAGAACTTCTTATCGATTGCCAGATCTGACAAATGAGGAAGCAAAGCGGTCACTAAAGAAATTGTTATAACCGAATGCGGTAACAACATTATAAAATAAGCGTTGCTGTAAGGAGTAAACCCAACACCGGTCGTTATCCCTAGTTTCTCTGCATGAACAGCAGCCGAACTCGAAAGATTTACTGTTATGAGATAACCCAGTTGTGAAACTGCGGCAAATAATATTGTCCACGATGCAAGGTGCCATGATTTACGAAGTTCTGGATCTCGCCAATCAAATCGAGCTTTGATTTTGATACGAGTTTTCATCACCACAGGAATTAAAACTGCAAATTGAATTACATAACCAAGTGTTGTCCCTACCCCAAGCCAGGTTGCCTCGCTGTGAGAAATAGTGGCAACGTTCCAATGTGGAGCACGCGCTAAGAAATAGCTAACAACAGCTATTCCGACAATGTTATTAGCAACGGGGGCCCACATCATGGGGCCAAATTTTCCTTTAGCATTCGTGATTTGGCTGAGCAAGGCATACAAACCAATAAAGAAAACCTGGGGCAAGCAGTAGCGCATAATCAATGTTGTTAACTGAAATTCGGGGCGTCCAACATAACTACTAGCAAAAATTCTTACAAACAAAGGCGCAGCAAAAACTGAGACGATAGTGAGTATTCCAAGTATTACTGTTGTTGCAGTAACAAGCCGTGAAACGAAAGCGGACCCGCCATCACTATCGCGCATTGCTCGCACAAGTTGTGGAACAAAAACCGCAGTAAGTGCGCCACCAACAATCAAGTTATACAAAATATTAGGCATCGTGTTGGCAACGTTAAATACATCGCCAAGAAGTGCGGTACCAAGGAGTGCGACGGTTAGAAGACCGCGGATTAGGCCCGTCACGCGCGATGCAACCGTGCCAATTGCCATTGCAGTGGAAGAGCGCAATAAAGATTCGTCAGTGCTCACGAAGCTCTCCCTTCACGCCTTTGTTGCGACGTACTCTGCGCAGTGATTTAAGTATCGCAGCACCAAAAAGAACTAACGCGGCGGCGCCAGTAATCCAGGTTGCAATAGGACTGATCACTGCGATTTTAAGAGGGTAAGTAACGCTCTGCCCATAAACACTATCTACGTGTCCTTTTACAGTAACGATAAATCCCGAATCACCTGAGGCATATACCTTCAAAGGAACCAATACTTGAACTTTTGATTTTCCAGGGACCAATACGTTTGGAATATCCTCGACATAAACTTTTTCATTGGCGGAATGAATTAATAAATCAACTGCAATGGGTTGAGGAAAATCATTTATCACAGTTATAGGAACGTTTTGCTGCGCAGAAGTGATTGTAAATTTGCCGTCTGAAACCCTTACAGAGTTGCGAAGTGTGTTGACATTTGCTGCCAAGTCATAAGCAAGTGTTTGGCGCCAGGAAGGGCTGATTGTTGGGTTCAAAATTTTTGCTTCATCCAATTTATAGTTTTCCAGCGAAGCTGAATCCAGATAAGCAGATGATGAATCAATACGGGCAGCAGATATACGAAGAAGGCGCTCCTGCGCACTTGTGAGTGAGAAATATTGCGTGGAATCATAGTTTTTCGCTGCCGCTACATTCCTTTGAAGCAGAGCAGATAACCGCTGAGCAGACGCAGAGAGGTAAAAATTGCGGTCATGAGGAAAGAATTTTCTTATCCAATATTCACTTGGGTTCCCATAAGCAATTGCTTCAATTCGCGACCCAATGAGACTAGCTTTCAATTTTTTTAACCAGGCGATGGCAACATCTTTACCAACGCCATCTGCCCCACCACTGAGTTTGTAACCCACACTCATTGATTGCACATCTTCAATAAAAGCAGGATCTATACGCCACAGACTTACATAAAGGGATGATCCATATACCAAAGCACCAAATTTCCCAGTAGGTGCGAGTTCTGTTGCCAACGCATCGTCAGCAAATGTTCCATCTAAATGTCGATGAGAAGGTGAGCTAATTGTGGCAACCGCAGCAGCGTTAGCAGCCGTAGGTAAGGACATAAAGAGAATGATTAGAACTAGAAGAACTCTCTTCATATATTTAATTCACCAGATTTAGAAATCAATTTCTTCTCATCAGGGTAAGCCAATAATCCGATGACATCTTCTAAAGGAAACCAACCAACGTCATCAACTTCACTTACCTGCGGAGCTAAAGTCCCACCCACTTCTTTAAAAAGATAATGATGCACAGTCTTATGAATTCGCTTACCCCCAGCCATAAACCAAAAATCTATAACCCCGAGAGATTTTGAAATTTCACTTTCAATTCCGGTTTCTTCTTGCACTTCGCGGATTGCAGCTTGTTCGGGTGTTTCTCCTTCTTCAATATGACCCTTGGGGAGTGACCAGAGAAGTCGTTGCCCACTTTGATCTTTGAGATCTTTTCGTCCAATAAGCAGACCTTTAGTTCCAGTTTGATCGATAACAAGGCCGCCGGCGCTCACTTCATCAACGCGCTTGGCATAAGGCTGTTTCTTTTTCGGTGGAGCTTTTTTCTGGGTCGCAGCAGGAGCTAAGGATTGGGAATTACTTTGATTGGGTGTTAGTGGGTTAGCCGGATTGCGTCTGCTTTTCTTAGCGTGACGACTTTTCCGCTTCGCTTCGCCACCCGCACCAGGTGCCGGGGTCATGGATGAAGGGTACTGCTCTAACCTTGGGTCTTGTGAGTACCCCGCGTGAAATTGCGAGCCAACTTGCGACAACGACCCTCCTTGAGAAGGCCCCTGTCGCCAGTTCATTAGCTGCTGCATTTTCAGATGCTGGCTTTACCCTGGCGCTAGTTGGAGGGCCAGTGCGCGATGCAATTCTTGGTCGCCTTGGAAATGATTTAGATTTCACAACAAACGCTCGTCCGGATGCTACAAAGAAAATTTTAAAAGTTTGGGCAGATGCAATCTGGGATACAGGTGCAGCATTTGGAACTATCGCTGGCAAGAAAGGCGATGTCACTGTTGAGGTGACAACATATCGAAGTGAAAATTATGATCCCCAATCTCGCAAACCAGAAGTTAATTTTGGTGATTCGATTGAAGGAGATCTCTCACGCCGAGATTTCACAATAAATTGTCTTGCGCTAGAGCTCACTACTCCAACGCCAAAATTTATCGACCTCTTTGATGGCGTTGAAGATTTAGCAAAGAAAGTACTTCGTGCGCCCGGCGACCCAGATGTTTTATTTGGCGACGATCCTCTTCGAATGATGCGCGCGGCAAGATTTGTTGCACAACTCGGATTTACAGTCGATGAATCAATTGTCGAATCAATGAAACGCATGGCCGAGCGAATCACAATCGTTTCAGCCGAACGCGTTCATGATGAACTCGTTAAATTAATAATGTCACCGAACCCGCGACTGGGCTTGTCATTGATGGTTGATACTGGTCTTGCACAATTTGTTCTTCCAGAACTGCCAAAACTTAAATTAGAGGTCGATGAGCATCATCACCATAAAGATGTTTACGAACATACATTGACCGTGTTGGAGCAAGCGATGGCACATGAAGACCGGTTAGGTGGACCAAATCTTGTGATTCGCCTGGCTGCTCTCCTTCACGATATTGGTAAACCAAAAACTCGCGAATTAATTCCCGGCGGCGGTGTCTCTTTCCACCATCACGAAGTGGTGGGATCGCGCATGAGCAAAGAACGGTTGCGAGCTCTGCGATTTGATAATCAAACAATTAGCGATGTTTCCACACTTGTTTTCCTTCATCTACGTTTTCATGGATACGCGGGCGGTGAATGGACAGATTCAGCAGTCCGCAGGTATGTACGAGATGCCGACCATTTACTCGAACACCTGCATGTTTTAACCCGCGCTGACTGCACGACTCGCAATCAGAGAAAAGCGGCAGCCTTAGCGGCAACATATGACTCACTTGAAACTCGAATCAAACGACTTGGGGAAGAAGAAGAGTTGAACTCAATTCGTCCTGACCTGGATGGAAATTCGATTATGAAGATTCTTGGAATTCCCGCATCACCACTTGTGGGTAAGGCATATGACCATTTACTTGAAATGCGTCTAGAACATGGGCCTTTGGGCGAAGAACGAGCAACTAGTGAATTGATTAAATGGTGGGAAGTGAACGGTTCACAAAAGTAGTTTTACGAAGAAGTCCAAACGAAGTTAATCCATAAGTAAGAAAAATAATTAGCGGGAGCAGCTTTGAATTGCCACTTATAGGTAAAACAAAGGCAGCGATAAAAGCACCTATAACAATTGCAGAATTAACTGCCATATCGTAGAACGCAAATACTCGCCCTCGGTACTCGTCGTGAATTTTTGCTTGCACGAGAGCATCATTGGTTACCTTTACTGCTTGCCCCGCCGCAGCTAAAGAGAAGGCGGTAATTCCGATCGTGTAAACACTAGGAATAAGACTGTAAAGAATTAGTGAAGGTGTACCGATCACCATCGCAATTCGGATCCACTTATGTCTACCAAAACGTCCAACAAGAAATGGACTAACAAAGGCTCCGAGTGCAATACCAAAACCTGCAATCGTTAACATTGCAGCAAAACCAGAAAGTCCAGCATCAGGGTTATTTGGATTGTGATAAGTATTTCGCTCCAGCAATAAGACCATCATGGTGAGTGAAGTTAAACCACCTCTTTGAATCGCCGTTGCAATAATTCCACGAAGTGAATCTCCGTGTGAGCGCAGAATATGAAATCCCTCGACCATCTCTCCCCAACCAGCATCTTGTTGAGAGGATTCAAGTTCTTTAGGTCCAATTTCAAATCGACGCAACCGCCGAACAAGTAGTCCACTTGTTAAATAGCATAAACATGCGATGAGAATAATAAATCCATCTGAAACATCACTCGATAAGTGCGCATCAAATAATTTTTTAGCCCCTATCCCAATTCCGCCACCAAGTACTACGCCAATGGTTCCACCAGTTACAGCAAGGGCATTTGCTGTAACAAGTTTTTCCTTTAGCACTACAAGAGGCAACCCCGCAGAAAGGCCAGCAAGAATAAGACGGTTAATTCCAAAAGCTATAAGTACAAATAATGTGAGCAAGACTCCTGTGCTGCCCTGTCTAATTAATAATGCAATAATCAGAAGATTTGCTGCGCGCGAATAATTAGCAAACTGGATAATTCTTTGGCGCGAAAAGCGATCTAAAAGCGTTCCAACATATGGGCCCACTATTGAATATGGAAGAAGGACAACCGAGAACGCGAGCGCAGCTGAAACCGGGTTCGTTTGGCGTTCGGGTGAAAAGAGAACAAAAGAGGCGAGAGCTGATTGGAAAATTCCATCTGAAATTTGTCCAAGCCACCGAACAATGAGGACTTTTGATAGCCCACTCTTACCAACCTTCATGGCGCAAGCCTAGTAAGTGAAAAAGGTTTATTCTTTAACCTATGTGGTCTCGCCGGGATTCAATCGATTACGTGCTCAAACGCAGGGCGACGCTGATTGGGTATTTCAAAGGCGTCACCCCAGGAACCGACATTTGTGACGCAGATCCGTATCTACGTTTAGCGGCAAAATATCACGGAGAAAAAATCGAACGACTTTGCCCTGTCTGCAGAGAAGCAAAAATGGTTCTTCTTCATTACGTCTTCGGTGATCAACTCGGTCAATACTCAGGCCGCATTAAGTCGACGAATGAGCTCAATGAAATGCAGAGTGAATTTGGAGAGTTTCGCGTCTATGTTGTCGAGGTATGTATGGGTTGCCATTGGCATCACCTGATTCAGAGCTTTAAATTGGGTGATGGACGCTTCCGTAAACCTCCGCGCCGCGTTCGTACGCTCGAGGATGAGGATTTCATCGCACGTTAACGGGTAGCCTTTCACTGTGGCAATTGAGGATATTAAGAGTGCGGCGCTTGGTTTTTTAAAGCACCACCGCGATAACATCATCAAATACGGTCTGCGCGGTTCTATATTTTTTCTCGGCTCAATCTTTGTTGCAGCATCATTCATCTTCACATATGCGTATTTCACTGTCGGAATTCCTGATCCAAAAGCATTTGTTAATTCACAATCTACAATTATTCAATTCGCTGATGGCACAGAGTTAGGTCGCCTCGGATCTGAAAATCGCACGATTGTTCCGCTAGCAAATATTCCACTTAACTTAAGACACGCTGTGCTTGCAGCCGAAGACCGCAATTTTTATTCAGAACATGCATTTAGCCCACAAGGGTTAGCGCGCGCTATCTTCGACAATATAAAAAGTCTTGGAAACGGCGGCGGCGGATCAACTATCACACAGCAATATGCAAAAACAGCATTTTTAACACCAGCTCGAAGCGTTCAACGCAAAATCAAAGAGATTGTTATTGCCATTAAATTGGAAGAACAGCAATCAAAAGATCAAATATTAGAAAACTATCTCAACACGATTTGGTTTGGGCGAGGTTCTTATGGCGTGCAAACAGCAGCGCAAACCTACTTCAGTCGTAACGTAAATCAATTAACGATTCCACAGGAAGCGGTTCTTGCTGCAATTCTACGTTCACCTAATTATTACGGTCCTTCATATACCGACGGCCTCAATCGCCTCAAGGCGCGTTGGCAATATGTTATTGATGGAATGGTAAAGACGGGTTGGCTCGATGCAGCAAAAGCTAAGACTCTTAAATTCCCAACCATAAATGCGAAGATAACCTCAGGAGCACTTGCAGGGCCCAAGGGATATTTGATGTCTTATGTGACTGCTGAATTACAAAAACTTGGATTCTCAGATACGCAATTACAAGTCGGTGGCTTAGTAGTGAAGACAACACTTGAAGCTAAAGCTCAGAGCGCTGCACAAGATGCAGTCACAAAGAGAATCCCGGCAAAAGCACCGGAAGACCTGCGCGTGGCACTGGTTTCCATCCGCCCTGGCACGGGTGAAATTGTCGCGATGTATGGCGGCCGAGATTATTTACAATCTCAACTCAATAACGCAACTCAATCTACAGCCCAAGCCGGTTCAACATTTAAACCCTTTGCACTCGTTGCGGCGCTAGAAAGCGGGATCTCTTTACAGTCGACATGGCTCGGAACATCTCCAGCTGTTTACGATGATCCAAATGCAAATACCATTTATTCTGTTTTCAATTACAGCAACGAGCAATTTGGAAAGATCAATCTTCTCGATGCAACAGCGCATTCAGTGAATACGGTTTTTGTTCCGCTTGGAATGAAAGCTGGTCCACAAAATGTTATTGATGTAGCGCGCAGAGCCGGAATTCCAGATTCGGTGCAAATGTGGGCAACTCCTTCAGTTTCACTCGGTGTCGCAAGCCCACACGTCATTGATGTGGCAGGTGCCTACGCAACATTTGCGGCGCAAGGTGTTTATGCAAAACCATTTATGGTCAAAGAAGTTTTGGGATCAAACCAAGGCGTCTTATATGAATCACGCATCCAAGCCCAACAAGTATTTTCAGCTGATGTAATGGCAGATTTAACATATGCGCTACAAGGTGTTGTGAAATACGGAACCGGAGGCGCTGCTGGCGCTGGACTTGGTCGCCCTGCTGCCGGTAAGACAGGCACTACAACAGATAACGCATCTGCATGGTTTAACGGATACACCCCTCAACTTGCAACCTCTGTTGCGATCTTCCGAAATGATGCAACACAATCCCTCAACGGAATTGGTGGCCTCGGAGCAGTTACCGGCGGTACTTATCCAGCAATGATTTGGAATTCATATACAAAAGCGGCGATGAAGGGAATGCCAGTCGTCTCCTTCCCAGCTCCTGCAAATATTGGCGGAACTGAACCAACGGATTTTTCAACAGCAGTCCCTACCTTGGATCCTTCCCTGGCAGTGCGTCCAACTCCTGCTACAAAGAAGCCAACACCTTCTACACAAAAACTGACTCCGGCACCTAAAAAGACAAAGTAAATGCGCTTGAAATTCACAACAAAATCAACCATTTTGTTGGCGATACTTGCCTCACTATTTTCCTTTGCAAAATTTGATCATTGCATTAAAACAAATTGGGCAACTCCTGATGTTTATGTACACGCGTGCTATTCAGATTTGCCGGCACTGTTTGGTGCACGAAATCTCATTCATCACACCTGGGCCTATGCCTCTTCACTCAATGCTGTTGAGTATCCACCCCTTACAGGGGTAGTCATGTGGGCGACCTCTTTAGCGACGCCGGGCGGTGATAATTCATATCGTTACTACTTTCTTATCAACGCTCTTTTGATTGCATTTCTTTTTGCAGGAAGCGCGGTCTTGCTTTCCAGAATGAAACCTGAGTTTTGGTATTTACTTCCGCTTTCTCCAGCAGTGGCTCTTTCTTTATATATTAATTGGGATCTCTGGGCGGTCATCACGGCTATTGCGTCTATTTATTGGTTTGAAAAAAAGAGCTATAACAAAAGTGCGATTGCTCTTGGCGTAAGTATTGCGACGAAGTTTTTCCCAATTGTTTTATTAGCGCCGATTTTTCTTATTTTATTCCGGCGCAAACAAGTAAAACGAGCAATTCAATATGTCGGCCTCACCATGGGATTGTGGCTTGCAATCAATCTTCCATTTATGGTTTTTAATACATCTGGTTGGTGGAGATTTTTTAAACTAAACGGCGAGCGCGGGGCCGACTTTGGATCCCTTTGGTATGCACTTCAACTTCTTGGGATTAGCGTTACAAATCTCAACATCATTTCTATTCTTACATTTCTTATTGGTATCGCCGCATTTGCCGTTTATTTCTTTGGCTTAGATCGCACTCCGACTCTTGCTGCATCCGCATTTACCGTTGTTGCAATTTTTACAATCGCGAGCAAGGTTTATTCACCTCAATATGTTTTATGGTTAACGCCGCTTGCGATTCTTGCCATGCGCGAATTAAAAGATCGAAAAGCATTTTGGATTTGGCAAGGCGCCGAAGTTTTGTATCACTTCGCCGTGTGGGAGTACTTGGCGAAGTTTTCAGGTACTCACTTTGGTCTACAACCCAAGGCTTATGCCATCGCAAGCCTGATACGAATCGCCGCCACAATTTACTTCGTTATTGCGGTTTCCACACGCTCAAAAGCTCCACAGATGGCCGAATTTCTCTCTTCTTCCGTAGCCGGATAGGCTTACCCTCCCTTCCGTAACGGACTGCTTCCAATGAAGTAGAAACGCCGGTAGGTCGCATAACCCTCCTGCCGCGGAAATGCCGTGGCCGCTTTAGTCCAGAGGAGGTGGGGTTAACACATGCGTCATTATGAAATCATGGTCATCCTCGACCCTGAGTTAGAAGAACGTACAGTTCAGCCAAGCCTTGAGACCTATCTCAAGATCATCAAAGATTCCGGTGGTCGCGTCGACAAGCTCGACATTTGGGGTAAGCGTCGCATGACCTTCGAAATAAATAAGAAGGCTGAAGGCATTTACGCTGTAGCAGATCTGCACTGCGGACCAGATGCAATCAAAGAGTTGGATCGTCAACTTAATTTGAATGAATCTGTACTTCGCACAAAAGTTGTACGTCCAGAATAATTCCTGAAACAACTCTGAAAACATAAGTAGCCGAAAAGTTAAGTAGAAATAGAGAAAAAGGAGAAACACATGGCAGCCGGAGATACAAACATAACGATTATTGGCAATCTTGTTAATGATCCAGAACTTCGATTCACACCTAGCGGTGCTGCAGTCGCAAAGTTCACCGTGGCCTCAACACCACGTTATCTCGATAAGGCAACTAATGAGTGGAAAGATGGCGACAGCCTTTTTCTACAATGCCAGATCTGGCGTCAAGCAGCTGAAAACGTTGCAGAATCATTGACTCGCGGAATGCGTGTTCTTGTATCTGGTCGTCTCAAGCAACGCTCTTATGAAACAAAAGAAGGCGAAAAGCGCACCGTATTTGAGGTAGAGGTTGACGAAGTAGGTCCATCACTTCGTAACGCCACTGCAAAGGTCACCAAGACAACACGTCAAGGCGGCGCAAATACAGGCGGTTTTAGCTCTCCAACAGTTTCATCAGACACAACATCAGATGATCCTTGGTCAGCTGCACCAGTAGGTGGCGGTTGGGCAACAACAGGATCAGACGATCAACCTCCGTTTTAAATAATTTAATCAACCATTCTCGGAATATTTTCGAGGCATCCCAAAAGGAGCACCACAGTGGGCGCAAGAAGTAATAAGACGCTGAAGCCAAAGAAGGTTGCACCAAAACTTTCTGCTGCAGCGCTCAAGAAGTTCAAGAAGAAGCCATGTTCTTTCTGTCGTGAAAAGGTCAACTACATCGACTATAAGGACATCGCAACACTTCGTAAGTTCATCTCAGATCGCGGCAAAATCCGCGCTCGCCGAGTAACCGGAGCTTGCACACAACACCAACGTCAGATTGCCGCAGCTGTTAAAAACAGCCGTGAAATGGCACTTCTGCCTTACACATCAACAGCGCGATAAGGAAAGGTGAACTAATAAATGAAGCTCATCCTTACTCGTGAAGTCACTGGCCTCGGCCAGGCAGGCGATGTTGTCACTGTGAAAGACGGATACGCGCGCAACTTCTTGTTGGCACGTAGCAACGCAATCCTTTGGTCACTAGGTGGCGAGAAGCAGATCGAAGCAATTCGTCGCGCTCGTACAGCTCGTGAAATCCGTGACCGTGAACATGCAGTCGAAATCAAGAACTCACTTGAGAAGTCACCTATTGCTGTAAAGGCAAAGGTCGGCTCAACAGGTTCATTGTTCGGTTCTGTTACTGATAAGCAGATTGTTATGGCTATCAAGAGCGCAACCGGCGTTGATATCGATCGTCATAAGCTCAAGGTCGCACACATCAAGAAGCTCGGTAAGTACACCGTCAAGGTCGCACTCACCAGCCAAGTATCAGCAAGCGTCGTTATCGAGGTTGTTGCTGCTTAAATTCTAGATAATTCTAGATACTTATAAATTAATTAAGGGCCCGGTTCTTCGGAACTCGGCCCTTTTTCATATTTTGAGACGTTCCAAAAAACCTTTGTGCACAGGCCAAAGTGGGAATATGAGCGTGAATGTCACCCACCACTCGGCTTTATCCACCTTTTGCGTCGAGTTACCCACAAGCTTTCCACCGCTTAATTCAGGTTTCCCACAGGTGCGTACACACCACAGGTGAGGCTTAATAGGGAATGTCAGTGCTCAAAGCCAGAATACGACCATGAGTATCGCGGAGTTCCCATCACGTTCTGAAAACAGCAGGAACAATAATCCTGTTGAATTTGAACGTACTCCTCCACAAGATCTCGTTGCAGAACAATCTGTTCTTGGCGGAATGCTTTTATCTAAAGATGCAATTGCAGATGTTGTCGAAGTTCTTAAAGAGCGCGATTTTTATCGCCCCGCACATGAACTAATTTATGATGCAATTTTAGATTTATATGGCAAGGGCGAACCAGCTGATCCGATTACTGTTTCAGCAGAGCTCACGCGTCGCGGAGATATTGCCCGTGCTGGTGGCGCTCCTTATCTTCACACTTTGATCTCCTCTGTTCCAACCGCAGCAAACGCTGGATATTACGCAAAGATTGTTCGCGATTGCGCAATCATGCGTCGCCTTGTTGAAGCCGGGACAAAGATTGTTCAACTTGGTTATTCCAACGAAGGTGAAGTTGATGATGTTGTCGATCAAGCACAAGCAGAGGTCTATGAAGTAACAGAACGCCGTGCATCTGAAGATTACATTCAACTTGCCCAACTTCTTCCTGATGCCCTTGATGAAATTGAAGCTATTGCAACTGGTGTTCGCGATGAAGGAATTAAAACTGGATTTAAAGATCTTGATGCACTTACAAATGGCTTGCACCCAGGAAATATGATTGTTCTTGCTGCTCGTCCTGCAGTGGGTAAATCCACGCTAGGTCTAGATATTGCTCGCCACGCATCCATTCACAACGGCCAAGCTTCTGTGATTTTCTCTCTTGAAATGTCACGTTCTGAAATCACCATGCGTATGCTTTCAGCAGAAGCTCGTGTTGGTCTTAACAATATTCGTTCTGGCTCACTCTCCGATGATGAGTGGGGCCGACTTGCAAAGCGTATGGGCGAAATTTCAGATGCGCCTTTATTTATTGATGATTCACCGAATCTTTCGCTAATGGAAATTCGTGCCAAGGCTCGTCGCCTCAAGCAGCGCCATAACTTGAAGCTCATCATTATCGATTACCTCCAGCTGATGTCATCTGGCAAGAAAGTGGAGAGCCGCCAGCAAGAAGTTTCTGAGTTCTCACGTAATCTCAAGTTGCTTGCAAAAGAACTCGAAGTTCCTGTAATCGCCATCTCACAGCTCAACCGTTCACCTGAACAGCGCGCAGATAAGAAGCCAATGCTCTCTGACCTTCGTGAATCTGGTTCGATTGAACAGGATGCTGACATGGTTATTCTCTTGCACCGCGATGATCTCTATGAAGGTTCATCTCGTTCAGGTGAAGCAGATTTGATTGTTGCTAAGCACCGTAACGGACCTACTCGCACAATTACCGTTGCCGCTCAACTTCACTTTGCTCGATTTGCAGATATTGCCCCAGCATTCCAAGCACCAACTGAAAGCTTTATTAAAGATAATTAGTTGATTGGCGAAATCAGGCCAGTCTTAACATCATAAATTGCGCCCATAACCTTGATGCCCTGCGGCAACAATGGATAAGACTCTACGCGCTGGATATCTTGAAAGAGCGCTTTATTTTGATCGCGCACAGTTCGGATTTCAATCCCGCGAGTATCAATACCGCTTGCCTCTTTAATTTGCTGATGTATTTCCGATTCTTCAGCGCTGGCCATACGGCAATCTGTATGCGGCATAACAAGAACTCGCTTTACTCCAAGAAGATGAGTGGCTAAAACAAGAGTACGAAGTACGTCTTCAGTTACGCGAGCACCAGCATTACGAAGAATTTTGGCGTCTCCAGCGTGCATTCCTACGATGCGAAGTGGGTCAATACGTGAATCCATGCAAGTAACAATTGCTAGACCTTTTTGAGCAAAACCAGTGAGCTCTTCTTGAGTGAAATGTTGAGCATATTCCTCGTTAGCCTTTAAAAGGTCTGCGAAATTCTCCATAGTTAAATTCTAGTGTGCCGAAGAACTTGCTCGGTCCGCTAAGTAGATACCCACGAGTACGACGGCCGCTCCGATGAGTTGGATGAGATTAAAACTTTCATTCAGAAGTATCCAAGCGAAAATTCCAGCCAAGATTGGTTCAAGCATCCCGATAGTACTCGCAGTCGCGGGGTCGAGCCGTGAGATCCCACGCATTACTAAAATATAAGGAAAGACTGTGCCGAGCAAAATTATCCAGGCGATGAGAACCCAGCCAGGAAGTGAATGGCCCGCAAAGTGCCCATTGAGTGGAATTGATTCGCTGAATACTTTAAAAGGAAAACTCCACCATGGTTGAACGATTGCCAACAACAGAGTGCAAACAGTCATACCCCACGCAAGAACTGCTTCACTAGGCATCCTTTTAGCCAACTCGGAAGCTTTGTAATAATAATAAGCAAGAGACAGTGCGTCTAAGAATGAAGAAATTAAACCTAAACCGTTAAGAGTTAAACCCTTCCAGACTTGGGCCAGGAGAATTAATCCGCCGAAGCCACAAGCAAGTCCGTACCACATCGATTTTGCGACTGATTCCTTCTTAACAAACCGCAAGAAAAGAGTAATCCAAATTGGTGCGGTAAATTCAATGAGAAGCGCGATGGAGACAGGCATCTTTGATATCGAGTAAAAATAAAATACCTGCACGCCGGCAACTGCAATCAAACCAAATGTGAACATCTCTGGAAGTTGTTTCGTTTTTACCTTTAACGAAGAAGGATTCTTTATAAGTACCCAACCACCGATCACGATTGCTGCGCCAAAAGTACGAATTTCAGTGAGGCGAATGGAGCTAAGCCCAGATTCGAGTACCCATTTGGAAACAACACCGTTGAAGGCATAAGTAAGTGCTGCTCCGAAGAGAAGCCATTCAGCTCGAATACTTTTACGCATTTGCGAAGAGTACCTGATTGCTAGAACGCGGACTCCGGAATCTCCATCAGCGCACCATTCTCGCTCTGCATAATCATCTTCTCAGCAGTAATGTGCGGCAAAACTGTGCGAATAAAGTATGAAGCTGCAGCAACTTTGCCAGTATAGAAATCAAGATCTTTACCAGTGGCACTCGGGAGTCGCTCTGATGCAATATCTGCCTGACGCATAAGGAGCCATCCAATAATTATTTCTCCAACCGCCATCAACAAACGAGAAGTATTCAGACCAACTTTGTAAATCTCTGATTCAGATCCATCTTCTTGTGATGCCATTGCATACCCAACAAGGGTTCCCATCATTTCATTCACTTCAGCAAGTGCTTTCCCGAGCTGCTCTTTCTCTGCAGCGTGAACGCCACCAGATCCAGCAAAGGCGCCTATTTCTTTAGCAAGCAACCCAACCGCCCGTCCGCCATCTTTCACAATCTTACGGAAGAAGAAATCCAAACCTTGAATTGCAGTCGTACCTTCATACAAGGTATCAATTTTCGCGTCACGAACATACTGCTCAAGTGGCCAATCTTCTGTAAATCCAGAGCCACCAAAAGTTTGTAGTGATTCTGTGCCAAGAAGTACCCAGGACTTCTCAGACCCGTAACCCTTAACAATAGGGAGCAAAAGATCATTGAGCTTCTCAAGATCTTCGAGATTTTCACTCTTCTCTTCGCGCGCGATTGCTATTTCATCCTGGATTGATGCGGTGTACAAAATTAATGCGCGCATTCCTTCTGAGTACGCCTTCTGTACCATCAATGAACGGCGCACATCAGGATGCTTAATAATGGTGACTCGCGGCGAATTCTTGTCATTCATTACTTTCATGTCCCCACCTTGGACGCGAGTTTTCGCGTAAGCGAGAGCTTGTTGGTAACCGGCTGAAAGTGTTGAGATTGCTTTAGTGCCGACCATCATGCGAGCAAATTCAATTACTTTAAACATCTGCGCAATTCCGTTATGAACATCGCCCAACAAATATCCAACTGCTGGTTCTTTTTCCCCAAGATTCATTTCACACGTTGATGAAACATTAAGTCCCATTTTGTGTTCAACATTGGTTACATACACGCCGTTACGTTTGCCAAGCGCCCCTGTTTCAAAGTCAAACATAAACTTTGGAACCAAGAAAAGTGAAAGCCCTTTTGTTCCAGGACCCGCACCTTCCGGACGAGCAAGAACGTAATGAATAATGTTTTCATTAAGGTCACTGTCACCTGATGTAATAAACCGTTTTGTTCCCGTGATGTGCCATGTGCCATCTGGTTGTTGGACAGCTTTGCTGCGACCAGCGCCCACATCTGAACCAGCATCTGGTTCAGTGAGTTGCATCGTTGCGCCCCAATCTCTGTCAACCATGAGCTTTGCCATCTTTTTCTGCTCATCGTTTCCGAGGTAATAGGCGACATTGGCAAAAGAAGAGCCAGAAGCGTAGATATGCACTGCCGGGTTGGAGCCCAAAATCATTTCCGCAATTGCCCATCGAATCGAGGCAGGAGTGGCCATTCCACCAATTTCAACAGGAGCATCCAAACGCCACCACTCGTTATCGATATAAGCGCGATAAGATTTTTTGAAACTTTCAGGAAGAGTTACCGATCCAGTTGTTTTATCAAAAGTCGTTCCAAGCCGATCACCATCGATGAAAGAAGCAGCAAGATCATTTTCTGCAAGACGTTTGATTTCACCGAGCATGCCCAGCGCAGTCTCTTTATCCATGTCTTTGTAGAGAGATTTGCCTAAAATGCTCTCGCGGCCAAGCAGATCAAAGAGACAAAATTCAATATCTCTCAGATTGGCTGTGTAATGGCTCATGGGAGAATAATGCTACCGGTGGGTAACTTAATCAAATCCCCGCGCTCAGATAGGGTCTGCCCATGCTTCTAAGTGACCGCGATATCCGTTCTGAAATTACATCTGGCCGAGTCAAGGTCGAACCATTCGAGGAGAAGATGGTCCAGCCATCATCTGTCGACGTGCGCCTTGATCGTTTCTTTCGCGTCTTTGAGAACCACAAGTATGAATCGATCGACCCATCAATTGAGCAGGCCGAACTCACTCGCGAAATAGCCGTTGGCGCCGATGATTTCTTTATTCTCCACCCGGGCGAATTTGTACTTGCAAGCACCTATGAAGTAATCACTCTTCCCGATGACATCGCCGGTCGCCTAGAAGGTAAGTCATCCCTTGGTCGCCTGGGATTGCTGACTCACTCAACTGCCGGTTTCATTGATCCTGGGTTTAGCGGACACATCACGCTGGAACTTTCCAATGTAGCCAATCTTCCCGTCAAACTTTTTCCAGGAATGAAGATAGGGCAGCTTTGTCTCATCAAACTCTCATCTCCTGCTGAGCATCCTTATGGTTCTGCTCTGTACGGTTCTCGCTACCAAGGTCAGCGCGGACCTACCGCCTCTAAATCTTGGTTGAATTTCCATAAATCTAAAGTCGAATAGGAGCGTAAAGTAAAGGTATGAGTACAACACTTATCGTTCTTGCAGTAATTGCAGTTTTAATTCTTCTTGGTGTGGCTGGATATAACCGACTTATTCGTCTGAATGTTTCAGTAGACGAAGCATTTGCGCAGATCGAAGTTCAACTCAAGCGCCGCAGTGATTTAATTCCTAACCTCGTTGAAACTGTCAAAGGTTATGCAGCTCACGAAAAGAGCACATTTGATGCAGTCGTTGCAGCTCGCGCTAAATCAACGAGCGCATCATCGGTGGCCGATGTTGCCGCAGCTGATGGAGCTATGACAAATGCCCTTCGAGGATTGCTTGCTGTTGCAGAGGCGTATCCAGACCTTAAAGCTTCAGCAAATTTCCTTTCACTGCAAGAAGAACTTGCAACAACTGAAAATAAAGTTTCATTTGCTCGTCAGTTCTATAACGATAATGTGCGCTCGCTTAACAGCGCAGTAAAGACATTTCCATCTAATCTCTTTGCAAATCTTGCAAAAGTTAGCGCTCGGGTATTTTACGAAGTGGAAGATCCTGCAGATCGCAAGGCTCCCAACGTAAAGTTCTAGTATGAATTTTCGCAAAATCCAGGCCGCAAACCAACGTAAAACTTTCGAACTCCTTTTTGGTATGGGGTTGCTTGTTGGAGTAGTTGTCTATGCCGCGCTTACTTATTTTGGGAAAACCGGTGTCGGAATTGTTCCAATCGCAGTTGGCTTTGCCCTTATTTCTGTGTGGGGTTCATATTGGGCCTCTGACACAATTGTTTTAACAATGACCGGTGCAAAAGAAATACAAGAGTCGGATAATCCAAAGCTCTTTGATTTAATTCAAGAAGTTTGCATTGCAAGTGGATTGAAAATGCCAAAAGTTGCAATTGTCGAAGATACTGCGCCAAATGCGTTTGCAACTGGGCGAAATCCAGATAAAGCGCTTATCGCATTCACGACCGGAATTCTTGATGTTATGGATCGCGAAGAACTGCAAGGCGTTATCGCGCACGAACTGAGCCATGTGGCCAATCGAGATACTTTGGTCTCAGCAGTAGCGGCGACAACGGCTGGGGCAATCGCGATATTGAGCGATTTCCTAACACGCATGATGTGGTTTGGTGGCGGGCGCCGCGATGAACGCGACAGCAACCAAAATCCACTGGCACTAGTTTTCTCTCTTGTTATTTTGATTTTGGCGCCACTTGCTGCAATGTTGCTTCGTTCGGCAATCTCGCGTCGCCGTGAAGCACTCGCTGATGCGACTGCGGTGGCTTTTACACGTAATCCCGCGGGGTTGCGCAGAGCGCTAGAAGTTTTGGCAGCAGACAATACTGTTGTTCAACAACGCTCTACCGCCGTTGCGCACATATGGATCGAGTCCCCACTTGATGGAGGATCAGTTTCAAAGTTATTTAGTACTCACCCGCCGATTGCAGAAAGAATTGCAACGCTACGAAAAATGGAAGCTAACCCAGAAAGTTATTAGTCGTTAGCGATTGGGAAATGCAAGGTAAAGGTAGAACCTTTACCGGGAGCAGAATCAACTGAAACCGAGCCTCCGTGCGCTTTCATAATTGCATCAACAATAGAAAGACCCAATCCAGAGCCTTCCCCGCTTGTGCGTGTACGAGAAGGATCGGCGCGGAAGAAACGTTCGAAAATCTTCTCTTGCATCTGTGCATTTAGACCGGGACCATCATCATGAACGGCGAGAGAAACTTCGTTTTCATTTGGTTCAACAGTGATGGTGATTGGCGTACCTGCAGGAGTGTGGGTCCGCGCATTTGCAAGTAAGTTTTGAATTGCTTGATGAATGCGAGTCTCATCACCTAATACATAATTCTCATCATCCTTCACGAAAATGGAGATCTGATGATCCGGGCCGGCAGCACGAGCCGAAGCAACGCAATCGCTAATCACTTTATTAAGGTCAACCGCTTGCTTGTTGAATTGTGGTGCTTGATCCATGCGTGCTAGTAACAAAAGATCCTCAACGAGGGAACTCATCCGAATTGATTCCTTTTCGATGCGCGCAACTAATTCTTTAGTTTTCTCCTCACCAGAAACTGCGCCCTGACGGTGCAATTCAGCAAACCCGCGAATAGCAGTAAGTGGAGTACGAAGTTCGTGCGAGGCATCAGCAACAAATCGGCGAAGGCGGGATTCAGATGCAGTTCGAAGTGCGAATGATTCTTCAATACGGCTCAACATCGTGTTGAGCGAAGCAGAGAGCCGACCAACTTCTGTACCTTCATCGGCGTCGGGCAGGCGGGCAGAGTAATCGCCATCTGCGATGGAAGCGGCTGTATTTTCAATTTCTCGAAGTGGACGCAGTGAGATTCGAATAATCCAACGTGCGACCAAGGCAATCAGAAGTAAAACGATCAATGTAATGAGAAAAAAGAATCCTTGAAGTTGCCGTTGAGTTGATTCAACGCCAGAAAGTGATGTAGAAACAACAACGCTGCCGAGCCCGGAAGGAAGCATCTTTGCAACAGCTCTTATATCTACGCTTTCGTGCTTACCTTTTAAAGTAAATGGCACTCCGTTGGCAGCTTGCACTTGTGCGGCGTTGAGATAAGAAAACGCGTTACCCGCCACTCCTGTGATTTCACCGCCCAAAGTACTTACTGTGTTGCCGTTGAGATCGAGCAAAGTCACGACAGTAGAGGTTGGAACATTGCGCAGCGGCCTTACCGGGCGAAAAGTCTGTTCCTCATCGCTTTGGTTTGCCGGATCTATGCCGGCGCGATCGAGTCGAGCCAGTGAATTATCAGTGATGCTTTGAAGTTGAGTATCAACTTGCTTGATGAGGTAAGAGCGAAGGGCGGTATTTGCAGCAAAATCTGATGCCCCGATACCGATTGCAGCTACGGTAACTGTTGCCAGTAGCAAGCGATTGCGCAGGCTCCAGTTACTAAAGCTCATCTTCATGTATGGAATTTACTTCTTTGCTGGCATTCTCATGCGATAACCCACGCCTCGAACGGTATGAATTAACGCAGGTTCGTAGATATCAATTTTCTTACGAAGATAGGAAACATAGGTTTCTACAATTCCAGCATCTCCCCGGAAATCGTATTGCCATACGTGATCCAAAATCTGCGACTTACTTACAACGCGATCTGCGTTAATCATCAAATAACGAAGGAGCAAGAATTCTGTAGGGGAGAGTTCAATATTATTTCCAGCGCGACGTACTTCATGAGTTGCTTCATCAAGTTCAAGGTCTGCAAAACGAATCTTCTCTTCATCAACATCAACTTCAACTGCGCCGATGCGACGCAACAGTGCACGAAGGCGCGCAACGAGTTCTTCTAAACTAAAAGGCTTTGTAACGTAATCATCGCCACCGATTGTGAGACCTTGGATCTTGTCTTCAACAGTATCTTTGGCGGTAAGGAAAAGAACTCCAACGCTATGTCCGTCAATACGAAGTTGGCGACAAACGTCAAAGCCATTTGTATCGGGCAGCATCACATCAAGAATCAACGCATGTGGTTTAAATTCTTCAGCAACGCGTAGTGCCTCGGCACCTGTTGCCGCAGTACGAACATCGAAACCAACAAAACGAAGCGAGGTCGCGATGAGATCACTAATACTGCTTTCATCGTCAACAACGAGAATGCGTGAAGTCGTGGAGCTATTTGGAACTGCGTTGTTACTTTCAACTAATGTAGGCATAGGTTTTTCCTCCTGCAGGAAGGATTCTCCTCCATGCTGGGGGTTTCCTGAGAATTGACCGAGCGGGCGCTAGTAGTTAAATATGCCTACCTAGATATTGGTTATCCACAGGTTTTATCCCCATGTGGAAGGAATTACAGGCGTGTAGTTCTAACTCAAAAACTAAGGAGAAACAGGGCTAGCGCCACTTGGTCGCGAGCGTAAAGCCAGCGCCGATGAAGCCAAAACCTACGACCATATTCCAAGCTCCGATGTGTGGGATTGGATAGAGGGTGCCGGAGATGTAGAAAACGACGATCCAGAAGAGGCCAACAAGGAAGGCGGCAACCATGACCGGAGCAAGCCAGCGTGGGCTCTCCTCGGGCACGAACGGAGCGTGTTCGGCTACGTCTACCTCGTGGTCGTGCTTCGCTTTGACCTTTTTACGCACTTTGGATTTAGGCATGAGGAGAGGTTACTACAAAATCTAGGGGAGAATAAGTGCATGAGCTCTACGCCAGCGAAGATATTGGTCGTCGATAATTACGACTCTTTTGTCTTCAACCTTGTTCAGTACCTCGGCCAAATAGGCGCTACCTGCACTGTTTTGCGCAACGATGAAGTGAAGCCGCAGGATGCAAAGAATTATGACGGAGTTCTAATCTCACCCGGCCCAGGCACTCCTGAGGAAGCTGGCGTCAGTATTGAAATGGTGAAGTACTGCGCCGAACATAAGATTCCACTCTTTGGCGTATGCCTTGGACATCAAGCAATTGGTGTTGCTTTTGGCGGAAAGGTTTCACGCGCCCCTGAGTTGTTACACGGAAAAACTTCTGTCGTCACACACAAAAATAAAGGCGTGCTTGCAGACCTTCCATCTCCACTTATTGTCACTCGCTATCACTCGTTAGCAATTGAACCTGCATCTATGCCGGCAGAGTTGGAAGTGATTTGCTCAACAGATTCTGGTGTTGTCATGGCAATTCAACATAAGACCCTTCCAATTTCCGGCGTTCAGTTCCATCCAGAATCTGTGCTGACTGAACACGGCCATCAAATGCTGGGTAATTGGCTCGTGGCCTGCGGAGATAAAGAAGGCCGCAAGCGTTCTGAAGGTTTATCTCCGGTAGTAATTAAGGCTTAATTAAAATTTAAGCAGTTTTGTTTACCGTTATCGTGATAACTGATCCAATATTTGCCGAGACTCCGACATCAGGTGCCTGCGCTAAAACAGTATCTAGATCTTTACTTGGCTCATTCGCATAGATAACTCGTGGCAAGAATCCGCCCTGAGTTAAAACAGTGCGCGCCTCAATTTCAGTTAAGCCAATGAGTTGTGGGACCGAAATCTGGCCACTTGCAATTTGTAAAACAATTCCAGAACCCGCAGTGACAGTAGTTCCAGGAGCTGGATCAGATTTCAAAATTACACCAGGATCTTGATTTGAATCCAAGGGTTCGGTTTTAGCAATAATAAGTCCAGCTGCAGCAAGTGAAATACGGGCTTGCTCAAGAGTCTTACCAACCAAATCAACGGGCACAACGGTGTCACCAGGTCCTTGCGAAATTGTGAGCGTGACTGAACTTCCTTTTTGAACCTTAGATGTTGCAAGTGGAAGTTGGCTAGCCACACGATCTTTAGGAATATGTGCGTCAGGAGCGCGTTGAATTGTCACTGTGAAACCAGGCAAAAGTGCTCTAGCACTGTCTTCGGCAAGACCTACAACATTGGGTAGTTCATATCCGGACGTAGTTGTCTTGGATGAAAAATTAATAAATGTAGCGCTCACCCCACCAACAATTAAAATCAGAACGAGGGCAATAACACCATTACGTTTTCTATTCACGCGCCTGATCTTCGTAGTTACAGGATCACCTTTTATCGCAAGCTTTATATCTGCTTCCATCGCTCTTGCATCTTGATAGCGGCTGGCTGGATCTTTTGAAAGTGCTACAGACAAAATGGTGTCGATATCTTTATCAAGACCATCCACAAAATCTGATGCTGGGATCAAATGACCTGATACATGTTGATAGGCGATTGAAACAGGAGTATCGCCAGTAAATGGTGCTTCACCAACCAGTAATTCATATAGAACACAACCGACTGAATAGATGTCACTTCGCCGATCTGCAACCTCACCAGTGGCTTGTTCAGGTGATAGGTATTGCGCAGTTCCAACAATATTCCAGGTGCTTGTCATAGTTGCGCCAATATCTGAAAGCGCGCGAGCAATTCCAAAGTCCATCACCTTAACAAGACCCGAATCAGTGATCATCACATTTCCAGGTTTGATATCTCGGTGAATAATTCCTTTACGGTGTGAATATTCAAGAGCATCTAGGATTCCTGCTGTAATTTCTAGTGCCCTATTAATTGTGATGACGTCATTACTTTGGAGCAAATCACGTAACGTGCGTCCATTAACGAGCTCCATAACAATGTATGAACTCCCGCTATCTTCACCAGAGTCATATACAGCAACGATTCCAGAGTGACTTAATCCTGCAGCAGCTAACGCTTCCTTTTTAAATCGTGCAATAAATGCAGGGTCACGAGCCAAATCACTTCTAAGAATTTTGATTGCGACTTCGCGATTAAGGCGAGTGTCGACTCCGCGATAAACATCTGCCATACCACCGGAGCCAATCATCTCTCCGACTTCGTAGCGCTTACCTAATAATTTTTTAGCTGTACTCATTTAGCCGCTCCCAACAAAACTATTTCTTTGCTGGGGACTTCATCCACAACTTGTGCCCAAAGGATAGTGATGTTGTCTGGTGCGCCCTTTTCTTTTGTTGCATCTATAAGCGCATCAAGTAAATCTTCCTGCTTCTCCTGGTATTTCTTAATTATTTGAGTCATTTCATAATCCGAGAGAACACCGTTGAGCCCATCACTACATAATAGGAATTGGTCCCCAACTTCCGCTGGGAAAACAACGAGAATAGGGTCGATACCGCTATCACCCATAAGTGCCTGAGTCAGTAAAGATCGCTGCGGATGGTTAAGTGCTTCTTCAGGAGTGATGCGTCCTTGGTCAATCAACTCTTGCATGACAGTGTGGTCGACACTGAGTTGAACCAGTTTATTTTTACTCCACTTGTAACAACGCGAATCACCAACATGTAAGAGTTCCACGGTTTTCTCACCGAGGTGAAGCGCTGTGAGCGTCGTACCCATTCCAGAAAGTTCTGGATTGGCCGAGCTCTGTGCTGCGATTTCATCATCAATCGATGAAGATATGTTCATAAAAAGATCTTCGCGAGATTCCGTATCAACCTCGCCACTACTAAGAAGTTGCAATAAATTCCTCAGCGCAGAGATTGCGATTTTCGATGCGACTTCGCCACCAGCGTGACCGCCCATTCCATCAGCAACCGCCACGAGGTGAGAAGAGGAAAGCGCAGAATCTTCATTGCCTTCGCGCACCAAGCCCACATCGCTGCGAGCAAGAACTCGAAAGGAGCGGGATGGGGAGGACATAGCGAAAGTGTAGGTTAGGAGTATGAAATCTGGATATATCGATCTTCGTGGGCACCAGACCTGGTCCGTCGAATATGCCAACAACGGTCAACCTCTCCTGCTCTTGCATGGGGGTTTAAGCACACACGAGGATTGGGAAAAAGAGATTCTGCCTGCGGTAGAGCGCACGCATCATGTTTTTGCATATGACCGCACAGGTCACGGTCGAACCGGAGTCCGAGAGGGCCATTATCATTTTGATTTTCAATGCGATGAAGCGATTGCATATTTAGATGATGTCATTAAAGGCCCTGCGCATCTAGTCGGCACTAGTGACGGTGGCGTTATTGCTTTACTTGTTGCACTTAAACGCCCCGATCTTGTGAAATCACTTGTGTTGATTGGAACTAATTACCATTGGAATTCTGGCGGAATGGTTTTCGATGAGAATGCTGATATCTCTTGGGATGATGAAGAAAAAGCAATATGGAGTTCGCGTTCACCAGACCCCATTGAAGTAGGTATTGCAACAGTGAAGAAAGCATTTGGCATTTGGGGTAAAGAACCCAATATGACTGTGGAGCAACTCGCAACTATTACATGCCCCACACTTGTCATGGCCAGTGATGATGAACCGCACAGCAATCACCACACCGTTGAGTTATACGAAGCTCTTGCTGATGGGCGCCTTGCAATAATTCCTGGTACTTCTCATCATCTTATGGAAGAGAAGAATGAGCTTGGAACAGCGATGATCATTGACTTCTATGCAAATCTATCTTTTCCTATTACTAAGTGGCCACGATTGCGAAAGGGTAAACTTTCCTAGTGACCCGATACTCCTACCTTGGTCCTGCAGGTACATTCACCGAAGCAGCGCTGCGCCAAATCTCAAAAGATGGCGATGAGTGCATTCCTTATGGCAACGTCACAGCAGCCCTTAATGCAGTCCGCACCGGGGAAGTTGATAAAGCCCTCGTACCGATTGAAAACTCCGTTGAAGGTGTTGTTGCGCGCACACTTGATGAATTAGCACTTGGTGACGCTCTATTAATTTGCGCAGAAACTACTCTGCCCGTTTCATTCGCACTAATGATCCTTCCGGGAAATGAAGGAAAACCAATAAATAAAATTGCAACGCACCCACATGCTGAAGCACAAACGCGTGGGTATATTGCAGAAAATTATCCACTTGCGCAAATGATTGATGCACCTTCTACTGCAGCAGGAGCGCAAGGGCTAAGTAAAGGTGATTATGACGCCGCCATTGCAGCAAAAATCGCAGCTGAAAATTATGGCTTGAAAGTTATTGCAGAAAATATCGGCGATAACGAAGGGGCCATTACACGCTTTGTTGTAATCGAAAAGCCTGGCAATCTCCCAGCATCCACGGGCGCAGATCGCACATCACTTGTTGCGTACATCGATATTGACCATGCTGGTGCTTTGCTTGAGATTTTGACTGAGTTTGCAAAGCAAAAAGTGAACCTTACATTTATTCAATCCAGACCTACTGGCCGCCAACTTGGCCACTATCACTTCATTATTGACGCAGAAGGTCACATCAACGATGCTCCCATTAAGGCGGCTCTCGAAGGACTGCGCGCAATATGCGATGACATTCGTTTCTTGGGCTCATATCCTCGTACAAGGTAGACTTGCGCAGTGATTGATCTCAAAACGCTTCGCGAGAACCCAGACCTCATCCGCAACTCTCAAAAGTCGCGCGGTGAAGATGTTGGGCTTGTTGATCAACTTATTGCTGCCGATGAAGCGCGCAGAGTTGCAGTAAATGAATTTGAAGCAGTGCGCACAGAGCAAAACCTGCTTTCAAAAAGTGTGGGCGCCGCAAAAGGCGATGAAAAAGCAAAGTTGCTTGAAAGTGCGAAGGAATTAGCGGGAAAAGTTAAAGTAGCAGATGCTAAACGCACCGAACTTGAAGAAGCCGCAAAGAAAATTCTTTTGCAGATTTCAAACATTGTTGACCCAGCAACACCTATTGGCGGAGAAGCTGATTTCAAAGTTCTTGAACATATCGGTACACCGCGCGATTTCAGCGCGGCGGGTTTTGAACCCAAAGATCACGTAGAACTGGGCAAAATTCTCAAAGCTATCGATACTGAACGAGGCGCAAAAGTTGCAGGCTCACGCTCCTATTATTTAACGGGAGTTGGCGCACTTCTTGAATTTGCGATGGTTAACTACGCAATTCAATTGGCTGTTAAAGCTGGCTTCATTCCTGTAATTCCACCTGTGTTGGTAAAGCCACCAGCCATGGAAGGAACAGGTTTTCTTGGCCAAGCAGCTGAAAATGTTTATCATCTTGAAGAAGATGATGTGTATTTAGTTGGAACTTCTGAAGTTCCACTTGCGGCGTATCACATGGATGAAATTCTTGATGTTGATAATGGACCACTTCGTTACGCTGGATATTCCTCATGCTTCCGCCGTGAGGCTGGAACATACGGCAAAGACACTCGCGGAATCATCCGTGTTCACCAATTTGATAAAGTGGAAATGTTTATTTTTTGTAAGCCTGAAGAAGCAGCGGCTGAACATGCAAAATTACTTCAATGGGAGAAAGATTTCCTCAACGCCATGGAAATTCCATACCGAGTCATCGATGTTGCCTCGGGTGATCTTGGTTCATCTGCAATTCGTAAGTTTGATTGCGAGGCATGGGTACCGACACAGAACGCATATCGTGAAGTAACAAGCACTTCTAACTGCACAGAATTTCAAGCACGGCGCCTCAATATTCGCCACAAGACAGATGAGGGAACAAAAGCTGTGGCAACACTCAATGGAACTCTTGTTGCAATTCCACGCATGATTGTTGCTGTTTTAGAGAACCATCAAAACGCCGATGGTTCGGTCAATGTGCCTACGGCGCTTCGTCCATTCCTTGGCATGGACACACTTCTTCCTGCATGAGCGAGTTAACAATTTCGGGCAAACGTCCAAAACTTATTGGAACCGATCTGGATGGAACGATCGTTCGGGATTACACAGGTGTATCGCAACGTACAGTGGAAGCTTTCCGCAACGCCCACGAAGCTGGAATTGAAATCTTTTTTGTAACAGGCCGCCCTCCGCGATGGATGCCAGAAATACGTGAAACTTTTGGTTTTGGAAATGCAATTTGTGCAAATGGCGCAATGTTGTATGACCTGATGAATGATCGGGTCCTTGAAGAATGGCTTATGCCGATTGATGAACAACTAGAAGTTGTGAAGCGCCTTCGTGCGCATATTCCTAATATTTCTTTTGCAGTCGAGTACAACAATGAGTTCCATCACGAGAGTGCTTATATTCCAAGGTGGGATATTGGTATCGATATGCAGCCGGTGCCACAAATTGAGACGAAGATTCTTGAACCTGCGTTCAAGATGTTGGCCCGCTGTTCAAATTACGATATGACCTCAGATCAAATGATGCATATTGCACACCGCGAAGTTGGCGAGCTTGCAACTATTACTCACTCCAATGCATCTGAATCAATTCTTGAAATTTCTGCAGTAGGAGTGAGCAAAGGTGAAACGCTTGCAAAAATGGCTGCTCGCGCCGGAATTGGTCCTGAAGATTCCGTGACATTTGGTGATAATCCAAATGACTTTACGATGCTTCGATGGGCACACCGCTCATGGGCAATGGCAGATGGCCATCCAGAGGCAAAGAGCCATGCAAAATTTGTCGCAGATCCACATACTGAAGATGGTGTTGCGAAAGTTATTGAGAAACTGCTAGATCTGCCCGCTTAATTTTGTCGATATCCACCCAGCCGGTAAGTTTGCCCACGGAGGGCTCGCATAGCGGCCGAGTGCACCGGTCTTGAAAACCGGCAAGGGAAACCTTCGTGGGTTCAAATCCCACGCCCTCCGCCAGTAAACGATTGAAAGCATGCGCAGGTGGCTGACTTCACAGCCCCTGCGCATACCTGTATCTAGCGAATGCACGCTGGGCTCGGCAGACTTATCCCATGGCTACAGGCGTATTTTCTCAAGGGCGAGCAAAGATTTCAGAGCGCACATTGCGCACCGACAAATGGTGGATTCAACCCCTCATCACTGTCGCGGTTCTGTTCTCATTTATTGTTTATGCAACATGGCGCGCACTTGAAAATGCGCACTATTACGCAGAACCACTCATCTCTCCTTTCTATTCTCCATGTTTGTCGACCACCTGTGTGCAAGGTTCATCCCTTCTCGGAACGCCATTCGGACATATTCTTATTTTCGGAATGGTTTTATCTCCTGCATTCATAATTTTGATTTTCCCACTTGGTTTCCGTATGACTTGTTATTACTACCGCAAGGCGTACTTCCGTTCATTCTGGCTTTCTCCACCTGCATGTGCGGTTGCAGAACCTCATGCAAAATACAGCGGCGAGACAAAAGCACCATTAATTGTTAACAATGGTCATCGCTACTTCTTCTATATCGGGTTGGTCTTTAATACCCTACTTACAATTGATGCGTTCCTAGCTTTTAAAAATCCACAAGGCCAATGGGGCCACATGAGTATTGGAACCATAGTTTTGCTTTTGAATGCAACTTTCCTTTGGGGCTATTCAGCTTCATGTCACTCATGTCGCCATGCAATTGGTGGACGCCTTCGTCACTTCTCGAAGCATCCATACAGATACAAGGCTTGGACAATTGTCTCTCGCCTCAACCAGAAGCATCAGAATTTCGCTTGGGTCTCTTTGATCTGGGTTGCATTTTCTGACTTCTTTGTACGCATGGTTTCACTTCACCCAACCTGGAATAAATACTTCTTTTAATCGGAGCAGATGAAAATGACTTTAGAAAAACATAAATACGACGTCGTCATTATTGGCGCCGGCGGTGCAGGTTTGCGCGCAGCTGTAGAAGCTCGCGAAGCTGGCCTATCTGTTGCGATCGTCTGCAAGTCTCTATTTGGCAAAGCCCATACCGTTATGGCCGAAGGCGGCGCTGCCGCTTCGATGGGTAACGTCAATGACAATGACAATTGGATGGTTCACTTTCGCGACACCATGCGCGGTGGAAAATTCCTTAATCATTACCGTATGGCTGAACTCCATGCGAAGGAAGCCCCAGATCGTATTTGGGAGCTTGAAATGTGGGGCGCTCTCTTTGATCGTACAAAAGAAGGAAAGATTTCACAGCGCAATTTTGGTGGGCATGAATACCCACGCCTTGCACACGTAGGAGATCGCACAGGCCTTGAACTTATTCGTACCATGCAGCAACGAATCGTTGCATTGCAACAAGAAGATGCAAAAGAACATGGCGATGCCGAAAAGAATGTAAAAGTATTTGCTGAAGTAACAATTACTGAAATTCTAAAAGAGAACGGCAAGATTGCCGGCGCTTATGGATATCGCCGCGAATCTGGTGCCGAAGTTCTCTTTGAAGCTCCCGCAGTAGTCATTGCAACTGGCGGAGTTGGCAAGACATTCAAAATTACTTCTAACTCTTGGGAGGGTACTGGCGATGGCCATGCGCTCGCTCTCAAGGCCGGCGCTAATTTGGTTGATATGGAATTCTTGCAATTCCACCCAACTGGAATGGTTTGGCCACTTTCAGTAAAAGGAATTCTCGTAACAGAATCAGTTCGCGGTGAAGGTGGAATTCTCACCAACTCACTCGGTGAGCGCTTTATGTTCAAATACATTCCAGATGTCTTTAAAGATAAATATGCCGACAACGAAGCAGAAGCTGATCGTTGGTATGTCGATCAAGATAACAACCGCCGCCCACCTGAATTATTGCCACGCGATGAAGTTGCGCGTGCAATTAATACTGAAGTAAAAGCTGGACGCGGAACAGAACACGGCGGAGTATTCCTCGATGTTTCAAAGCGAATATCTGCTGAAATTATTAAAAAGCGCCTTCCTTCTATGTGGCACCAGTTCTATGAACTTGCTGGGGTAGATATCACTAAAGAAGCAATGGAAGTTGGCCCTACCTGTCACTATGTGATGGGTGGAGTTGAAGTAGAACCAGATTCTGCTGCAGCGGTTGGCGTTCCAGGACTTTTCGCAGCTGGTGAAGTTGCCGGTGGAATGCACGGGTCTAATCGACTTGGCGGAAATTCACTGACAGATCTCTTGGTATTTGGCCGTCGCGCTGGACGAGGCGCTGCAGATTACGTAAAAGCTGCTGGTGCTAATCCAGTAAGCGAAGCTGCAATTCAAAAGGCATCAGCAAAAATTGAAGCCCCATTCGCTCGCACTGGCGGAGAAAACGCTTATTCATTGCACCAAGAACTTCAAGAGATAACACAGGACCTCGTTGGAATTATTCGCACAGGTGCTGAATTAACAAAAGCGATTGCAGAAATTGCTGATATCCGCAAGAGAAGTGCCAATATTTCTGTAAGCGGAGATCGCAAATTCAATCCTGGGTTCCATTTGGCTTTTGATCTCGACAATATGTTGCTCGTGGCTGAGAGCACCGCAAAGTCTGCTCTACTTCGTGAAGAATCACGCGGTGGCCATACTCGTGATGATTTCCCTGGTATGAATTCAACATGGCGCCAGGTCAATCACATTTCTAGTTTTGATGGCGATAAAGTTAACGTCAAGCCACAATCTTTACCTG
>CAIMSI010000018.1 GCA_903844115.1 uncultured Actinomycetes bacterium | reverse complement strand
GTCATACAGTCTTGAATGTAGGGAGCCAGCCAAGGTGTGTGTGCAAAAAGCCTTGCTGCAGCAGCCTCGCGAAGAGCTAAGAAATAACGTACCTCTCGAGCATCGATATCGAGGTCTTTCGCCCATTCATTAATATTTTGGGGGATGAGGTGTGATCCTGGTTGGGTGAAAAGTGGAAGTGATACATCGTGTGAACCAGTGATTTTAAGGGCGAGTCCACCAACGGAAAGGCCGAGTTGAGTCGCAACAAGTGAGCCCATGAATGCTCGCATGATCGGATTGATTGCCTCGACGCTAAACCCTCCCACAGGAAATCCTTGGGGCAATCCAAGATTCTCCGAAATTGCATCTCGCACTTCATTCGAAATATCAGGATCCATTCCCTCTGGATCTGAGCCACCTAAATCTCGGGTCATTTCCGTGAGTACAGTTGAAAGCGCGGTAGCCATGCCTTCGGCTAGAGGCTCCACCATTTTTTGCCATCCGACTAAAGATGAGTCAAGCCAATCCTTGCGCGACCATGCAACGTCAGAATTTGAAGTGGTCGCTGGGAAAACTGTTGCATCGTCAAGCCAAAGTTCTGCTAAATCGAGCGCCTCTTTTACTGCAAGTTGATCATCAACACCGACAGGAAGGATTTCGTGGGGAGCTAAAAATGTGCGAGAACTTTCTCGAAGTGCATCGAGTGTGATGAGTTCATTGCTGGAATTTCGTCCGCCGGCAGCGTTAAAGAAATCCCCAGGAACAAAACCAAAACCGCTCATGCCCTATCCTCTCAAAATTCTTCTTAAAAATTGCATGTACTAGTCAAACAACCGGCCAGCAGACTTTCATTCCCGACCACTCCTGAGCTCGCATCAACTTTGCGGCGCGGGGGATAGACTGGCGCCATGTTATTCCGGGAAGGCGTCCACGCAAGCTCCTCGGCTGTTGCAGCTTTGGCCTGGTGGATTGTGCCGATCCTCGCTGTTTCTGGGGCAATCGTTTACGTAATTTGGATTTCGAAGTTCAAAGATGGCTACGAGGCGCAAACTCACCGCTCAGTCGGCAAGTTCAATGCTTTCCAGGCGAGTTTTAGAGATGACAAAACAGATCTTCCCAACAAGAAAGTAGTCCCATGAGTTCATTCCAGTTCCCAGGCAATCCTTTCTCCAACGGTTCCAACGGTTCCAATGGCTCCAACGGCTCAGGCCAGCCAAGACGCAAGCTCGGACCAGCAGGCCTTACAGCAATTGTCTTTGCCATATTGGTTGTAATTTTCTTCTCACTCAGTTCCTTCTACGCAGATTTACTATGGTTTCGCTCAGTAAAATTTACTGAAGTTTGGCGAACAACTCTCTTTACAAAAATTGAACTCTTCATTCTCTTCGGAATAGTGAGTTCACTTTTCATTACTACTTTCGTCATCATTGCTTACAGAACTCGTCCGGTTTACGCCCCTATTGAAATCGATAATCTCGAGCGTTATCGCGGACAGATTGAACCTATTCGTAAATCAGTCGTCATTGCCATAGCAGTTGGAATATTTTATTTTGCTGGAAGTTCAGGAAGTCGTCTCTGGCAGACTTGGTTGGAATATGTAAACGCAACTCCTTTTGGAGTTAAAGATGCTCAATTTGGCAAGGATATTTCCTTCTACGCTTTCAAATTGCCTATGTATCAATCTTTATTGTCATGGGCTATCTCAATCGTTATTTTGACACTGCTGATCTCAGCTGGAGTGCATTACCTGTATGGCGGCATTCGCCCCCAGGTGCGCGAAGATCGAACAACAGTATCTGCGCGCGTTCAACTCTCAGTTTTATTGGGAGCCATCGTGCTATTGAAGGCCGTTGCATATTGGCTTGACCGATATAACTTGGCGCTCAAGCAGGGCAGATTGATTACGGGACTTACCTATTCGGATGTCAATGCAACACTTCCGGCGAAAGCAATTCTCGCTGGAATTGCAGTTATCTGCGCACTTCTTTTCTTTGCCAACATTGTTCGTCGCTCGTGGGTGCTTCCAGCGGCGGGAACAGCATTGCTCGCAATTTCATCACTATTAATTGCTGGTGTATATCCAGCCTTCATTCAACAATTCACAGTGAAGCCAAGTGAATCTTCTAAAGAAGCCCCTTATATTCAGCGCAACATTGATGCAACCCGCGCGGCATATGGATTAAGCGGGGTAAGCGTTCAGGATTATCAAGCAGTCAGTTCGACTGCTGCAGGTCAATTGGCAAATGATGCAGCGACTATTTCAAATATTCGCTTAATTGATCCAAACGTTGTCTCTGCCACCTTCCGCCAACTGCAACAAATTAAGCCGTATTACACATTCCCTGATTCTCTTGACGTGGATCGTTACACCGTCAATGGCAAGAGCCGGGACACTATCGTGGCGGTGCGAGAATTAAATATTGCTGGAAATCCAGTACGAAATTGGATTAACGATCACTTGGTATACACACACGGTTTTGGATTTGTAGGCGCATACGCAAATACGGTCGATGCCGATGGCAAACCAAGTTTCTCCGTTGGAAACATTCCACCGACAAATGGTTTGGGAGCATTCCAACCGCGAGTTTATTTTGGTGAAAACGTTCCAGATTATTCAATTATCGGTGGAGCTAAGAATTCTTCAGCAACCGAACTTGATTATCCAGATGACGCTTCCTCTAATGGCCAAAAGAACTACACGTACACAGGTACGGGCGGCGTTCCAATGGGATCTATGCTCACACGCTTGCTGTTTGCTGTTAAGTACAAAGAACAACGAATTGTCCTATCGAATTTGATTAATCAGGATTCGAAGATTCTCTTCAATCGTGACCCAAGTGTTCGCGTTCAGAAAGTGGCGCCATGGCTCACTTTGGACGGCAATCCGTACCCAGCAATTGTGAAGGGCAAGATTCTTTGGATTATTGACGGATACACAACAAGTGCTGGTTACCCGTATTCTAAATTTACTAACCTTGCAACAGCCACCAGCAATTCAGTTACGGCAGCATCGACTTCTGTAGTTCCACTTGCAGATAAGAATGTGAACTACATTCGTAACTCAGTTAAAGCGACAGTGGATGCATTTGATGGAACAGTGACGTTGTATCAATGGGATGCAAATGATCCAGTATTGAAAACCTGGAGCAAGGCTTTCCCTGGTACCGTCATGCCGAAGAGTTCAATTTCTCCAGCCCTGCTTCAACATATTCGCTACCCAACAGATATTTTCGACGTTCAACGCGATGTTTTGAGCACGTATCACGTGACAACAGCAGGTGCTTATTACGGCGGACAAGATTTCTGGCGTATTCCAAGTGATCCATCATCTTTAGGTGCTAATGCTGGTGCGCAACCACCGTTGTATCAAACAATGAAATTACCTGGCAGCAAGAATGTTGATTTCTCACTTTCAACCGCCTTTGTACCTCGCGGTGGTCGCCAGAACCTCACAGCCTTGGCTGTCGTTAACTCAGATGCAGGCCCGAACTATGGAAAAATAACGGTTCTTCAACTTCCACGCTCAACAAATATCCCTGGCCCATCACAGGTCGCTTCTAACTTTGAAGCCAAACCCGAAGTGGCGCAAGCACTTTCGCTATTGCGACAAGGTGGATCGGATGTGGTCTTGGGTAACTTGTTGACACTTCCAGTCGGTAGTGGACTGCTGTATGTCCAGCCTGTTTATGTAAGAGCAACAGCCAACTCTGCTGCTTACCCACTTCTTCAGAAGGTACTTGTTTCATTCGGAGATCAAATCGGATTTGATAACAATTTGAAATCCGCACTTGATCAAGTCTTCGGTGGAAATTCTGGAACAACACTGAACAATACTGGAACAACTATTTCATCTTCCGGCACAACAAATTCAGCAATGAGTTCTACAGTGAAGAGCGCTTTGGCTGCGGCACAAAGTGCACTTATTGATTCGCAATCAGCGCTGAAGAATGGTGATTTCACTGCGTATGGAAAAGCGCAGACCCGATTGAAGTCTGCGATAAGCGATGCGATTAAGGCTCAAGCTGCTGGGAAATAAAACGATTCAGGTGATAGGAGTCGAGTAAATTCGCTCGTTTTGCTTGAATTTTACTTTAGTAGTGGAATCAAACTAAGATTGCACTACCGACGCGGGGTGGAGCAGCTCGGTAGCTCGCTGGGCTCATAACCCAGAGGTCATAGGTTCAAATCCTGTCCCCGCTACTATGAACATCACGACCGTCGTCGACCCGTCAACAGACGTATTAGTCACGACGGTTATTAATAAAACCGTTGCTGCAATCACTCATAACTGGCAACAATATCGCCCGGCACACATTGTTCTTACGGGTGGGCGCACCGGTGTTCAAATAGCCCAAACTCTGGACACGCAAATCTTTAGGCACATAAGCGCCGATAAAAGTGGTGATGTTTTTACTTTACATATTTGGTTTAGCGATGAGCGATTCACCGAACTTTCAGATCCAGAGCGAACTGACACAAAGTTGATTGCAGCCTTCACAAAATCTCCTAAAGCAAAAAATCTGAATATTAATTTTCATAGGGTTTCATCACCTGACTCACTTACTTTGGAAGAAGCCGCCGATGAGTACGCCCATCACCTGGATGATTCTTTAAGTGAGCATCAATTTGACGCAGTTCTCCTCAGCATGGGCGAGGATGGCCATATAGCATCCCTATTTCCGGGGCTCGAATCGGCGTCGCATAGCTTTAAATTTGCTGTTGCAGTGGACAATTCTCCTAAGCCTCCCGCCGAGCGGGTAAGTATCAGTGCCGATCGGCTTGCGAACTCATCTGCTATCTACATTTTTGCTTTAGGAGAAAGTAAGCGCGAAGCCTTGGTAAATCTCATGGAACACCATCAAGGACCCGTGGCACTTCTTCAAGAAGCAGGTAGATTCGGTCAGATGATGATTGCAACTGATCTTAAGATTTAAAAGTTTAAGAAGGCTAAAAAGGATTTAAAGACTAGCGTGAAGTGGAGAGAGATATGAGCAGACAACTACAGTTTACGATGGTTGGCCTTGGTCGCATGGGCGCAAATATTGCTCGTCGAATTCAAAAGCATACAGATCCCTCAAGCCCCATCTCCATCTCTGTCTTTGATGTCAGCCCAGATGCCGTCGCCCTACTCTCGAAAGAGGGTTTTACCGGGCTTTCCTCTCTTGCAGATCTGTCGAATTACAAAGATGAAGCCAACCCACAAGTTGTTTGGGTCATGGTTCCTGCCGAGGTAACAAGTGAAACTATCAAGAAAATTTCCGAGCACTTGGCACCTGGCTCAATAATTATTGATGGCGGAAACTCCTTTTATCGCGATGACATTGCGATTGCCGACTGGTTAGCGGAGAAGAAAATTAACTTTGTTGATGTTGGAACTTCAGGCGGTGTCTATGGACTTGATCGTGGATATAGCTTGATGATTGGCGGTGATAAGGCCGTCGTGATGAGCCTTGATCCAATCTTCAAAGCACTCGCACCTGGAATTGAAGCAGCAGAACGAACTATTGGTAAAGATGAGACCCCATCTCAAGCTGAATATGGTTATTACCACTGCGGTCCTGTGGGTGCCGGTCATTTCGTCAAGATGGTTCATAATGGAATTGAATATGGAGCGATGGCTGCATATGCCGAGGGTTTAAATCTTCTCCATGCTGCCGCTAATGGAATCAAACATCCAACATCTGTCGGCAATCACAACCAGACGAAATACGATTTAGATCTCACCGAAATTACTGAAGTCTGGCGCCGCGGATCTGTGGTGGCTTCTTGGCTACTTGACCTCACAGCGATTGCATATGAAGAAGACCCGCAGCTTTCTTCGTATGAAGGCTCTGTTGCTGATTCAGGAGAAGGTCGCTGGACTGTCCAAACGGCAATTGATGCTGGAGTTCCAGCAAACGTATTGAGCGCTTCGCTCATGGACCGATTCGCTTCACGAGGCAATGGTCTTTACGCAAATAAAGTTCTATCTGCAATGAGAAAGAAATTTGGCGGTCACGTTGAAGTTAAGAAAATTAAGTAAACTAGATAAATTAGGCAAACAATGAATCCACGGGTAATTCCTAAACGTCCTGCCGATGCTCTTGTGATGTTTGGAGCAACAGGTGATTTGGCAAAGAAAAAACTTTTTCCAGCCCTGTACAACATGGCAAAGAGTGGTTTTCTCAACGTTCCGGTCTACGGTGTAGCTTCATCAAAATGGGACCATGCGCAATTTGCCCAACACGCAACTGATGGAATCAAGGCTGCGATTGAAAATCCAGACCCGCAGGTTCTAGCAAAATTGGATTCTCACCTTGAATTGATTGTCGGAGATTACAAAGCTCCAGAAATATATGAAGAACTTGCGAGAGTTCTCAAAGATAAAGAGAAACCTGTAATTTATTTAGCCATTCCTCCTTCAGCATTTGAAAGCATCACACAAGGTCTTGCGCGCGTTGGTTTAACAAATCGTTGTCGCCTTGTAGTGGAAAAACCTTTTGGTCGGGATTTGGAATCTGCTGAACACTTACAAAATGTTTTAGAGGCAGTCCTTCCTGAAAAAAGAATTTATCGAATTGATCATTACTTGGGTAAAGAGTCGGTTGAAGATATTTTGATATTTCGATTTGCAAACTCTATTTGGGAGCCGCTGTGGAATCGTCGCTATATTAATAGCATTCAAATTACGATGGCTGAAGATTTTGGCATTGAAGGTCGTGGCGCGTTTTACGACGGAGTTGGCGCAATCCGCGATGTCCTTCAAAATCACTTACTCCAGGTTTTAGCTCTGATTGCGATGGAGCCCCCAGCTGATATGTCAGCTGAATCCATGGAAATGGAAAAATTGAAGATCTTCCGCGCAATTTCATCACTTACACCTGATGAAGTAGTTCGCGGACAGTATGTTGGCTATTTGCAGGAACCAGGAGTAGCAGAACACTCCCAAACAGAGACTTTCGTTGCTGCCAAAGTCCATGTTGATTCATGGCGTTGGGCCGATGTCCCATTCATCATTCGAACCGGCAAGTCACTAGCTGAAACAACTCTTGAAGTCATTGTTGAATTTAAACAACCGCCTCGGATGCTGTTCGCTGAATCCCAAGAAGCATCTCCAAATATTCTTCGCTTCCGCTTAGGTAAGAAAGATGGTGTGGACATTGAACTGATGGCAAAGGCACCCGGTGATCATCTTTCTACAATTCCTGTTCAACTTAATGTGGAATTCAGCGCAGCCCTTGGTGAGCGGCAAGAGGCCTATGAGCGTTTAATTCGTGCTGCAATGATGGGTGATCACATGCGCTTCACGAGAATTGATTCAGTTCTGGAAACCTGGAGAATTGTGCAGGGAGTCCTCAACGGTGAAGTTCCGGTGCATCCATACTTTGTTGGGTCGTGGGGACCTGAGAGCGCCGATGAACTTGTCGGCGGACATTGGATTGATCTCTAAGCTATTTCATCTCTCGTTTGATCACTATTGCCGCATAAGCTATTCCATCAATGGCAGCAAGATGAAGTGTGCTGTCCACGGGTAAATCGCTATTTGCTACTGCTGCAATATCTGCATGCAGATCGGTCGTTGATCTGCGGACAAATGTAGCACTTCCAATGAGAACACGTCGATCCTTGGGCATCTCGGTGTTATCCCCAGAATTATCTCGAACAACTGCGGCATATCCGCGTTCAGTATTGTGACTGTATCCAGTGGATAGAAAATCGTAAGAAGCGTTCATCTCATCAACAATGAGGTTGTTTACTTTCGTTCGATTATTCTTAAGTACCGATGCGATACAAGAACGAATAACTCCATCTTCCAATACCGTACCTTTTACGTTCCCCAAAGGAGAAGCCACAATCACAAGATTAGTTATCGAAAAATGTTCAGAAAGTGTGGGTGCCGATTTCTTTAAAAATCTAGAGCCTTCCGAGGAGGCTGAACCCTTCTTTCCAAAGAGTTTGGAGAAAATTCCCATTAGCCGTTACTCCCCAATTTAGAAGGATGAGAAGGATGAGAAGGATGAGAACCATTTAACGCAGTTAAGAAGGCAGAGTGCAGAAGTCCATTGCTCGATAATCCGCTGCGCCCATGTGGCCCCGCAACGCCATCAATATTCGTAAAGTTTCCACCTGCTTCGCGCACAATAATATCCAGCGCTGCCATATCCCAAAGAGCGAGAACAGGTTCGACTGCGATATCTACTGCGCCTTCTGCGACCAACATATGTGACCAAAAATCTCCGATACCACGCGTGCGCCACACTTTTTCTTGCAACAAGAGCATTGCTTCTTTACGTTCGCCCCAACCAATTAAATCACTATAGGAAAGTTGGGCATCTTCAATTTTTGAAACAGCCGACACATGAATTTGCTTAGGGGCAGCGCCAAGAGCGGAAACAAAAGCACCTTGTCCACGAACTGCACTCCATCGTCGAGCAAGTGCTGGGGATGAGACAACGCCAGCAACGACCGTGTTATCTGGGCCAATGAGTCCGATGAGTGTTGCCCACACGGGGATTCCACGGAGAAAATTCTTCGTGCCATCAATTGGGTCAATTACCCAGTAATACTTTCCATTTGTGTCTGAAGTGCCTGTCATATCTGAAGCACTTGGAGCACCAAATTCTTCCCCAACAACTAAGTCTTGTGGGCGATAAGTTGAAATGAGCTCGCGGATCTTTTTCTCGGTTGCTTTATCGGCATCTGTGACTGGGGTTAAATCAGGTTTAGTTTCAATAACTAAATCACTTGATTGAAAACGAGCAAGTGTGATGGCGTCAGCAGCATCGGCAAGTTGATGAGCAAGAGCCAAATCAGCTTGGAGATCGCGAGGTTCTAAAGTCACTTGCGTAGATTACCGCTCGCCAAGAAGCCCGCGCAGATTTACTAATCTGGCTTTAGCTTCATCAGTGAATTCCCAGTGATTGAGAGCGCAATCTTCTTCATCATGAGAACAATTCCGAGGGCAGTGCTCGATTGCCTCATTAAACTCAGAAAAAGCTCGAATTACGCGATCGCGTTCGACATGCGCCAAGCCAAAGGATCGCACTCCAGGTGTATCAATTATCCAGGTACCCTTATCGTGAGGAAGGGAGTCGAGTGACAACGCAACAGCGCTGGAGGAGGTATGGCGCCCACGTCCTGTAATTGTGTTGACATCTCCTGTTGCGCGCACATCATCACCAATAAGTGCGTTTACTAGCGTTGATTTTCCTACACCTGAATGTCCAAGCAGGACAGTTCGTTTCGCATCAAGCATCGCTTTAAGTGCAGTGAGGTCGCCGCCTCGTTGTATGCGAATTGATGGAACTTTTAGTGTTGCATATGGTGCAAGAAATTCGGATGGATCGGATAGGTCACATTTTGTAACGACGATGAGTGGTGCAATTCCTTGGTCAAATGCCACGACTAATGCCCGATCGACAAAACCGTGTCGAGGTTCTGGATCAGCTGCTGCAATAACAATTGCGATCTGATCGACATTTGAAACAATCATCCGCTCAAATGCGGCAGCGTCATCAACCGTACGAGTAAGTACATTTGATCGTGGGTGTACTGAAACAATTCGGCATAGCGATCCTTCTGTTCCAGAAATATCTCCGACAAGTGAAACGAGATCACCCACCACAACTGATTTTTGGCCAAGCTCGCGGGCTTTCATTGCGGTGATTGGTTTATTGTGCTCAAGAATCAAACACGTTGTGCGACCACGATCTACAGCAATAACTCGACCTTCAACGGCGTCGGCATGCTCAGGTCTATCTTTTGTACGGGGGCGCGTTCGGCGAGAAGCGCGGACACGAACATCCGACTCATCATAGGAACGAGCGGTCACTTTTCTCCCTCGAGCAAGGAGGTCCATGCACCTGGAAAATCAGGCAAAGTTTTTTGAGTAGTGGCGATATTTTCCACTTTTATTCCTTCAACGCGCAACCCAATCATCGCACCCGCAGTCGCAAGTCGATGATCTTCATATGTATGGAAAGTTCCACCGTGCAATGGCGCTGGAGTGATGTGAAGGGCGCCTTCTTCCTCGACAATGTTGCCACCCAGTGCGTTAATTTCTCGGGTGATTGCGGCTAAGCGATCTGTCTCGTGCAGTCGTAAATGAGCGATGCCGCGAAGTGATGAAGGTGAATCTGCAAGAACGGCGAGTGCGGCAATAGAAGGAGTGAGCTCGCCAACATCATGAAGATCAACATCGATTCCGTGAATCTGACCTGTACCAGAAATTGAGAGATTTGAACCCGTTGTTGTTTTATCAAAATTAATATCTGCGCCCATGTCGGCAAGAATTGTGCGTAACTGATCACCGGGTTGGGTAGTTGATTGCGGCCAGTCTGTAATTGTGACTGATCCGCCACAAATCATTGCCGCTCCCATAAATGGGGCAGCATTTGAAAGATCAGGTTCAATAGTAATTTCGCGCCCATGCATCACGGTGGGGGATACATGCCATTCTTTCTTTTCACCATTTGCAACTACCTTGACGCTGACACCAACTTCGCGAAGCATTTGAATCGTCATTTCGATGTGTGGCGCAGACGGAAGGGATTTTCCAATGTGGCGAACGACGAGTCCATCCTTCATAGCCGGTGCTACCAACAAAAGAGCTGAAACAAATTGACTCGAAGAAGATGCATCAACTTCCACTTCTCCGCCCTTTAATTGTCCATCAGCATTAATTGTCAGAGGTAATGCGTATCTGTTGCCATGTTCAATTGAAACGCCGAGTGATTCCATCGCTGCAATAACTGGACCAAGTGGACGTTCATGTGAACGGGGATCTCCATCAAAGTAAATGATTCCCTTTGCCATGGAGGCGAGAGGTGGAAGAAAGCGCATTACAGTTCCAGCATTTCCAACATCAATGTGAGCTGGTCCAAATAGTGGGGCAGGATGAATGAGTAAGTCACCATTAGGCGTTTGGACAATTCCAACACCGAGGGCTTTTAATCCAGCAATCATCAGAGCTGAATCTCGTGAATGTAATGGCTTGCGAAGAAGTGATGGCGAGTCAGCAATTGCTGCCAAAATAAGTGCTCGATTGGTAACAGATTTAGAACCAGGAATGGTGATGCGCGCACGGACAGGGCTCATCCCGCGAAAGGGAGCACTCCATAAATCTGCCGTGTCATTCATATTAGCCAATCTTAACGCAGCCGGGGTTACCCGCGGCGCTCTTCATTATTTATAAAATTTAGATAATCTCGATAATTTAGATAATCTAGCGTGATGTGCGGTCGATATGCCTTGAGCAAGCTGCCAGCGCATCTGATCGAAGAATTTGAAATTCATACTGGTGAGTCCCTTCCTGCTACTGCAGTTTTGCCGGCCGACTGGAATATCGCGCCGACAAAGAAGATTTATATAATTCGACATAATTCAGAGGGTCAGCGGGAGCTGGCAACGGCATCTTGGGGACTTATTGCCCCTTGGAGCAAGAGTGATGCTGATGCTGTTAAGTCTCAATCTATTGCTATCAATGCGCGCACCGAATCTGTTGATGAAAAGCCAACCTTTCGAAATGCATTTAAGTCTCGTCGCTGTTTGATTCCAGCAGATGGCTATTACGAATGGGCAACTGAACTTGCTGCTCCATCCAAGCAGCCGTTCTACATTTCACGTAGTGATGAGAAAACTCTGCTCTTTGCCGGAATTTGGGACCGATGGATTTCTCCATCAGGTGAAATCCGGGAGAGTGCATCAATTATCACGCGCGAAGCAGTTACCCCCTTGGCGCAGATACATCACCGCATGCCAACTTTTTTACCAAAAGAACGATGGGATGCTTGGCTCAATACCGGCCTTGTTGATGTTGCTCAAATTCGAAAACTCATGGATGTGCAATTCCCAGCCGATGGAATCCAAGCCCATCCAGTTAGCAAGGCGGTCAATCTGGTCCGCAACAATGGGCCGGAGCTTACAACTGCAGTGGAACTGGGCGAACCGGAGACCCTTTTTTAGAGAGCTATTGGGCGTACTTGTCGGGGGAATAAAGCGCGCTCTCAGCAGGTTCTCTGTTTATGGCTGTAACCTTCATGACAATGAATAAAGAACCATCCATGGATCTGGCCCCCACAGGCACAGGTGGCGTTGCGCTGGCTGGTGCAACAGAGTCTGTCCTTGCGCGTAAAGAAAGATTTGAACGCGATGCTTTTCAATACACAAACCAGTTGTATGCAGCAGCAATGCGTTATACAAAAAATCCAACTGATGCAGAAGATCTAGTTCAGGATACCTACGCAAAAGCTTTTGTCTCCTTTCATCAATTCCAAGAAGGTACAAATCTCAAAGCCTGGCTCTATCGAATCCTCACGACAACTTTTATTAATAACTATCGTAAAGATCAACGTCGTCCACTCCAATCAAGTGGCGGTGAAGTTGAAGACTGGCAGCTATATGACGCTGCCTCCCATACAAGTGATCAAGGCAAGAGCGCTGAAGATGAAGTGCTCGATAACATCGCAGATGTAGACATCAAACAAGCACTTGCAGATATGCCCGAAGAATTCCGAATGGCTGTCTATCTCGCCGATGTAGAGGGATTTTCGTACAAAGAGATTGCAAACATAGTTGGGGCACCAACTGGAACAGTGATGTCTCGATTGCATCGCGGCCGTAAATTACTTCGTGAGTCACTGGCTGATTACGCCAAAGATCGCGGATTTGCGAAGGGAGGCGAGAAATGAGTTGCGGAAATTCACACCAGACTCCGTGTCATGATGTCATGCACTCTCTCGTTCTATATATTGATCATGAGATTGAAGATCAGAATGAAATCGCGCAGATAGAAGTACATTTCCAAGAATGTCCGCCTTGTCAGCAAGAGTTGACTCATGAACAGATTATTTTAGGGCGCTTGAAGGACCTCATTGGGGGAGCGTGCAATGAGAGGGCCCCTGATGCTCTACATGAAAAAATTCTTACACAAACCGGCGTGTTAGCCCAGCAAATGCAAGCACAATTTTTCGGGATGAATTCTCCGCTCTCCACACATGTCGTGACGCAATTTAGCCGTACGGAATTCACCAGCGATGGAGTGGAAACGCGCATTGAGATTGAAACTACCGAGATCACTCACCTTTTCGAGGTTGAAGAGTAGTAAGTTTCCTTTATGGATATTGAAGCGGCGCTCGGATGCGTTGGTATGGCATCTATGTCGGTTCGGCCGGGGGATACCTCGGTAGCTATGGGCATCAATGATTTGTCTGTGGTTTCATCGACTGCGATTTTGAATGTAATAGAAAGTGCTTGTAGCGCGGCAATTATTGATTTCTTGGAGCTAGGTGAAACAACGCAAACTTCAACTTTTACTCTCGATATTGCGACAACTGTTACCGTCGGAGAAGAGCTTCGCGGACATGCCCGCTGTATCGATATTCAAGGCGACATCTTCACTTTTGAAGCCGAAGTTACGCACATGAATAAAACAATCGCCACTGCAGAAGTGCAGCGGCGATTGGTAGATCGAGTTTCTTACATGGCTCGCATTGCGGCCGAAAGAATTACTTCTTAGTGGCCCAGAAGATTTCAGAAATTTCTTCAATCTTGCCGAGCAACTTGTCAGCAACAGCAACATCATTTGAACCCTTTGTGCCACCGGCACCAGCAAGCTTGGTCGCCTCATTGAAAAGTGCATGAAGCTGTGGGTAGGTTTCAAAGTGAGGTGGCTTGAAATAATCAGTCCAAAGAACCCAGAGATGATGCTTAACCATTTCTGAACGCTCTTCCTTCACTGCGACTGCGCGAGACTTGAAATCAGCATCAGTTGAAGCTGCATACTTTTCCATCGCTGCCTTGACTGATTGTGCTTCAATTTTGGCTTGTGATGGATCGTAGATGCCGCATGGAAGATCGCAATGGGCAAGTGCAACAACGCTCTTTTCAAAAAACTTCATTTTCACTCCTTTAAACTCATGGGAAATCTGGTTAATACAAGGAAATCCTACATATGTCAGACTACTACTCCTATAACGCCGCTGGCGACCATCACAAATCCATCACAAATCCATCACAAATCCACTACAAGTCCAGTGTTAATCAGGGGAGGGGTTCGGTGCGAGTGAGATTCCCGATTAGATTCCCGATTAGATTCCCGATTAGATTCCCGATTAGAAAAGTAACGATTTCAGGGGATTCCATGCTCCCCGC
>CAIMSI010000017.1 GCA_903844115.1 uncultured Actinomycetes bacterium | reverse complement strand
CTTTCCGTGTGGGAAGGGAATGAAAATCGCCAAAGCAAGAATCAGAAACATGGAAACAATCACTATAAAGTTTCCGGCCGATACCTGAAATGGACCAATCCCCAAAAAGTGGGCTGGGTGGTCAAGATTTATTAAAGCCATTTTCAATGGCATATTCAAAGCCATGTGTAGCGCCGAGTGCATATCTCTCTCCAATTGCTTTAGGTTTCTTCTGGTTTCTTGTGGTTAGCTCTGGTTTGTTCTGGTTGGCTCGAGTTCGTTTGCGCTCACGCTAACACCGGGTATAAAGATTTAACCCCCCTTCACCCCCGTCCAGCGCTCATTCGGTGACGGCGGGAGTGGTGGCGCTCTTACCACTTCCCCTAGAATCAGCACTCCGTTGACAGATGTGAGTGAGGCGAAAATGGCTGAGAAGAAATTCCTATCCTGGGTTGGATTTAAGGATCAGAGTGAGAGTCCTTCTGAGACTCAAACAACGCCCGAAGCTGCCATGACCGGTTCACAGAGCAACGTTGCACGTATTCGCGAACTTGAAAATCAGCTTGCTGAACTTCGTTCACGTCGAGATTTAACAAGTTTGACCAAGGAAGAGTTTGAAATTCTTGCATCCGAAACTGCAATGAGTCTTATCAAGACTGCTCAGTCACGTGAATCAAAAGCAGTTGCAATGGCTCAAAAAGCAATTAGCGATGGCACTCGCGTTACGCGCGAATTGGTCGAAAGCGCCGAAGCAAAAGCAAAGTCCCTCCTCTCACAAGCTGAGTCTCGCGGACGAAAATATATTGAAGCTGCCGAAGCTGATGCAGAAGCAACAATCGGGCAAGCCGCTGCCGAAGCTGAACAGCTCTTATCGAGCAAGAAGCGCGAAGCATCCGCTTTGCTAACTGCCACAAAACGTGAAGCTGAATCTATGATTTCGGGAGCAGTGGAAGATATTTCTAACTACCGAGGCTGGCTTTCTTCAGCTATTGATGAGGCAGCACGTCTACACAAGATTCAATCCCAGTCGCTCAATTCTGCCGAACAAGCAATTGAACAAACACGTCACCGCCTTGCTACGGCGTTCGAAAAACTTGCATCTCTTGCTGCCGATATCGATTCAAATTTAGATGAGAATAATCGTCCTCGAACTAAGAATTACGTTCGCTCGAACAATTCAGCAGAGCAAGATATTTCTATTCCAGCCGTACCTTCCCGAAAGAAAAAAACTGTAAAGAAGTCCGTAAAGAAGACTACGGCTAAAAAGAAGGTAGCTAAAAAGAAGCCTGCTGCAAAACGAAAGTAATGTCAGTAGCAAAATCTTCGAGGTACATCGCTCCAATCGATGGCCTACGAGCCATCGCCGTAATTGCAGTACTGCTGTATCACGCTGGAGTAAATTGGATTCCCGGTGGCTTCCTCGGTGTTGATCTTTTCTTCGTAATTTCTGGCTACGTAATAACTCGCCTGATCCTAGATTCGATTGCAGAATCAAGTGCGTTGGATCTTCGTGAATTCTATATGGCACGTATTAGACGCCTCTTTCCCAGTCTGCTTCTTGTCATTGCTTCAACAACAATTGTCGTTGCGGTATGGGCTCCGGATGCTGCCAAACGATTCTTCTCTGATATTCCATACGTACTCACCGGATCTAACAACTGGCATCTTGTTGTAAACCATCAAGATTATTTTGCAGCAATTGGAAGGCCGCCACTTCTTCAGCACACCTGGTCTCTTGCAGTTGAACTCCAGTTTTATCTCATATGGCCGCTGATTTTGCTTGGCATCTTGAAGTATTTGGGCAAGAAAAATATTGCCACAGGCGCCCTCTTCATTGCGATGTTTTCTGGCCTTGCGCTATTTCTCTTCTCTCTGAATATGGATTCAGCTTCATCTAGCCGCACTAGTCATATTTACTTTGGTTCTGATACTCACAGCCTTGGCCTCTTCTTGGGAGCGGCTCTTGCCGTAAGTTGGATCCCGCAGAACCTCTCGCGCAACATCACCCAAAGAGCGCAAGATTTTGTTGATTTCATTGGTGTCGTGGGATTCCTAGGACTCCTTTCCACATTCGTTTTCATCGATGAAACCAATGCAACTCTCTATCGCATCGCATTTCCACTTGCCGCAATTTTTGGTTGCTTTACTCTCACTTCACTCGTTCACCCAGCCTCAAGGTTCGCCCCATTAGTCAGCAATAAACCACTCTTATGGATTGGTCAGCGCTCATACGGAATCTACTTATGGCACTGGGTTATTTTCCAAATCATGCGCCCCGGAATAGATCTTGCCGGAGATGCCTGGGCAATCAATGCTGCCCGCGTGCTCATCGTCTTTGCCCTGGCCGACATTTCACTTCGATACATCGAAATTCCGATTCGACGAGGCGAATTTGCACTCTGGTGGCGCGGGCTTAAATACCGCACGCCTGATGTCCGCAAGCGCGGACGATTAACAGTATGGATTTCCCTGGCTCTTTCTGTAGTAGTACTTGCAAGTGCATCCACTGTTGCAATTTATCGCCACGACCATGCAAAGCCAGTTATCGCTAACCAAGAGATGAACAATGGATTGATAACCCCACTTCTTCAAGAGCAAAAAGGTGGGCTTTGGGTTACTGGCGATTCAGTCATTCTAGGAATTCGAGCCAAACTTGCTTCACATTATGCAATTTCATTAGTGAATGCTCGCGTGGGACGCCAGATACAAGAACTTACTGATGTGGTTCGTGCTGACAAAATTCATACGATAGGTGACACAGTTATTCTTGATCTTGGAAACAACAATCGACTCACAAGAGAATCAGTTATCACCCTCTTTTCTTTGCTAAAAGATCAGCCACGCATCATCCTTGTAAATACTGCAGTTCCACGTGGATGGAAGGATGAAAATAATCAAATTATTAAATCTGTTGCTTCCCAATATCCACAAACTCGTTTAGTTGATTGGGCTAGCATTTCGCAAGGACATCCAGAATTCTTTGCCCCTGACGGTGTCCATCTCAACGATCTTGGCTCAGACGTTTATGTCGCGGCTATTATGGATTTACTTAAATAGCCTATATTTAAAATATCTAAAGTTCTCATAAAAAAAGCCCCTCCGAATTCAGAGGGGCTTTAATTTTTTAACTGATATTAGGAATACTGCCCTGGAAGTCCGAAGACTAATCCTCCAACAGATCCGCTTCCGTAAACTGCTGAAACTCGGAATGAGCTCCAACCATCTGCAGAGTTCTTAGTTATATCAAGTGAAGTCTGGGTAGCTGGAACTGTAGAAATCAATTTCCAAGTTCCGCCATTTGCGCGAATCTCAACATTGAAGTTTGTTAATCCGGTTGCACCTGCTGGCGCCTTCCAGAAAATTGTTGCACCAGTTGCTGTGTAATGAGCAACGATACCTACAGGGGCTGGGGTTGTTGCTGTTGCGTCAGTTGTTGCTGTTGACGCGGCAGGCGCAGCAGAATCAGTTGCAGCTGGAGCGGCTGAATCAGTTGCAGCTGGCGCAGCAGATTCTGTAGCTGTTGCTGTATTCGTGCTTGAAGTTGTTGATGAAGTTGTTGATGAAGTCGTTGATGAGTGGTTGCGTGAAACAACGGCAACGGCCAACAAGGCTATTCCTACGAAAACTGCAAGGACTACTCGGCTTGATGACTTTTGCGCACCTGGCTTCTTATTTGCAGCTAGTGATTCAACTGCAGCTTTAGTTACTGGAGCGGGAGTCGAAGAAACGCGAGAAACTGATGATGAAGATCCGCGACTAGGGACTGCAGGGATTACTACGCGTTCCACAACTGAACCACGTGAGGATGCTTTCTTCGCTACCTTCTTGGTCGCTTTCTTAGTAACTTTTTTCGTTACTTTTTTAGCTGGCGCCTTCTTGGTAGCTTTCTTGGTGGCTTTCTTGGTGGCTTTCTTGGTCGCCTTTTTAACGACTCTCTTTACTGCTGCCTTTTTTGCAACTTTTTTCTTTGCAACAGACTTCTTAGCAGTTGATTTCTTAGCGGTCTTTTTTACGGCCACAGATGTGCTCCTTAAAAATAATAACGACGGGACAATTGTCGGGGACTTCTCTAGGGTTAAGCGTACATCAACCCTCTAGTCAGTGACTCAGAGCGCGGCGATGAGTACGGGCAGAATTTTGCGCATTGCTTGGCCTCGATGACTAATACGGTCCTTCTCTTGCGCGCGCAGCTGCGCCGAAGTCTGCGTGTACCCGTCTGGAACAAATATTGGGTCATAGCCAAATCCATGATCCCCCCGTGGCGTATCGATTATTTCACCCCGCATCTCCCCCGATTCAAAGTGCACCTCACCAGAACGGGGGTGGGTGCTTGGGAAAGAAAGTGCTACTACGCAACGGAACTGTGCGCTTCGAGTAACAGGGCCGCTTACTTCTAATTCATGAATCTGCCGCAAAACCTTTGCATTATTTGCAAGGTCATCTCCATGAACCCCCGACCAACGCGCCGAATATATTCCGGGATCCCCACCCAGCGCATCTATAAATATTCCACTGTCATCTGCCAAACATGGCTTGCCAGTTAGCTCAGTGATCTGGACTGCTTTCAATCGAGAATTCTCTTGCAGGGTCGTTCCAGTTTCTTCTACATCCGGAAATTCTGGGAAATCTAGCAGGCTTAGTACCTCGATATCACTTGCACTTTCCTCGAGCATTCTTTTGAATTCAAGAATTTTTCCAGCGTTTCTAGAGGCAAGAATTAATTGACGCATCTGCTTGAAGAATTTACTTAAGCGCGGCCTGTTGAAGAGCGGCAAGTTCTGCGCAACCGGCTGTTCCCAAATCAAGAAGTTGATTCAACAGTCCACGATCAAATGGAACTCCTTCTGCTGTTCCTTGAACTTCAACGAAGTTTCCATCACCTGTGCATACAATATTCATATCAGTATCTGCAGTTACATCTTCTTCATAACACAAATCAAGCATAGGAACCCCGCCAATTATTCCAACGGAGACTGCTGCTACTGATTGGCGAAGTGGCTGACGATCGGCAAGAACATGCCCTTTTGATTTAGCCCAAGTAATCGCATCGGCAAGTGCAACGTATGCCCCGGTAATTGCAGCAGTACGCGTTCCTCCATCAGCTTGCAGAACATCGCAGTCAATAACAATTGTGTTTTCCCCAAGTGCATGTGTGTCAACCACAGCGCGAAGTGAACGCCCAACAAGACGCGAGATTTCTTGAGTGCGCCCACCAAGTTTGCCTTTTACACTTTCGCGGTCCGAGCGCGTATGTGTTGCACGCGGAAGCATTGCATATTCAGATGTAACCCAACCCTTGCCACTTCCGGCAATCCACCTTGGAACACCCGGGGTGAAAGATGCAACGCAAAGAACTCGCGTATTCCCAAATTCAACAAGAACAGAGCCTTCGGCATTGTTCAACCAATTACGAGTGAACTTAATTGGACGAAGTTGATTTGCCTGACGTCCATCTATGCGTGCGCTCATTGTTTCTCTCTCTGTTTATTGGACGTTTAAAATTAAAAGGTGCTTTCAACTTTCACAACTTCTGGACCAAGAAATCGTCTGGCCAAAGTTGTAAAGGAAGAACTATCACCAGTTGCTACAAATTTATGAGTTGGTGTGCCGGCGTTCGCTTCTCGCAAAAGGTTATGCTCAACTAGAACACGATATAAATCTTTTGCTGTTTCATCCGCGCTTGAAACGAGGGTCACATCGTTGCCCATAACATAAGAGATGACACCAGTAAGCAATGGGTAATGTGTGCAACCCAAAACCAAGGTATCTACATCATCATCGATTAGCGGTTGTAAATACTTTTTTGCAACCTCAGTAATCGCTGGACCTGATGTCTCACCGCGTTCGACGAATTCGACAAATTGCGGACAAGCGATAGATGAAAGTTCAAGCTGTGGAGCTGCTGCAAATGCATCAAGGTACGCCCCAGAATCAATCGTTGCTTGTGTTCCAATAACTCCAATTTTTCCAGTTCGCGTCGCTGATACTGCACGCCTTGCTGCAGGTTGAATTACTTCAATCAAGGGAACTTGGTATCGCTCCCGCGCATCTCGAAGAGTCGCAGCACTTGCGCTGTTGCAAGCAATAACTATTGCTTTAACTCCGGCGCCAACTAATTGATCCATGATCTCAAGGGCAAAT
>CAIMSI010000016.1 GCA_903844115.1 uncultured Actinomycetes bacterium | reverse complement strand
CTTCGATTGAATCTTTCGCTTGGGCTGGCACGTCTGGCCGGATGGCTCTCTCATTCACTCTTGGGTAAATCAGGTGAAACGATCTCGGGGCGCGTACTACTTATCCTTTGTCCTAACGCGATTTCACTTCTTGCGCGTGGGCGCAAAGTTATTTTGGTTTCGGCGACTAATGGCAAGACATCTACGACTCGTGCGCTCGCTGGCTTTATGGCCACAGCAGGGACGGTCGCAACGTCCAAGAGCGGGTCCAATCTGTCCCGCGGTGTGGCAAGTGCGCTGATGGTGAAATCGGAATATGCCGTATTGGAAGTTGATGAGCTTCATTTGCCTTTGGTGGCCGCAGCCTCGAATCCAGAAGCTATTTTGCTATTGAATTTAACTCGCGATCAACTTCACCGCATGCATGAGGTGAAGCGCGTTGAGGATCGATGGAAAGAGATGGCTGCAAAAAGTTCGGCCACGATTGTGGTGGACGTAGATGATCCATTTTTGAATTATGTAGTGAGTGGCGCGAAGAAAGCCGTGAAAGTTTCTTTTGGTGGCGCGGCAGGTAAACACCCGGATGGCGCAGTGTGCCCGGCATGTGGTGCGTATCTAGATTGGGACGGCGGACTTTATTCATGTGCGTGCGGATTGAGTAACCGCAATTCCGATCAGCAGTACGAAGCGAATTCGGCCGGTATGCGAAATCAAATTCTTGCAAATGTAACGGCGCAATTATTTGGAGTGCCGTGGCACGAAGTAGATCCAGCGATGCTTGAACGTAAAGTTTCTAAGAACTTTGGGAGTGCGCAATGCTCAATTCGTTTAACGAAGAACCCCGCTTCATGGCGTGAAGCTTTGAGGGGCGTTACAGGCGATAAGGTAATTTTGATTTTAAACGCGCGCGAGGTTGATGGAATTGATACATCATGGTTGTGGGATGTGGACTTCTCTTCTTTGAGCGGAAAACATGTCGTGGTCACGGGTGAACGAGGAATGGATCTTTCATATCGTTTGCATGTGCAAGGAGTGGTGAATGAATTGGTTGCCGACTTTAACGCGGCTGCATCTTTGTTTTCGGGGCCAGTTGAAGTTCTTGCTGCATATACGGCTTTTCATGGGCTGGTGGGCAAATGAAAATAATTAGAATTCATAACGAGTTGCTTGGTACATACGGCGATCGCGGTAATGCTGATGTGTTGGTGTATCGGGCAGGTTTAAATGGGATAGCGGCGAATATTGTGGACGTTTCATATCGCGATTGTGTTCCGACGGATGGAGACATTTATTTGTTGGGCGGAGCCGAGGATGCTGCGCAAGTTTTGTCATGTACTGCTCTTACTGGTTTTGATTTTAGTGATCGTGTTGTTCTTGCAGTGTGTGCGGGCTTCCAAATTTTAGGTAAGTCGTATTACGCGGGCGGGGAAAAACAAAAAGGTCTTGGTGTGATTGATATGGAAACTGTTCCGGGCAATTCACGTTTTGTCGGCGATATCGCTATTGAATCTGATGTTGTGGGAGTTAAGTTAACGGGATTTGAAAATCATGGCGGACAAACGAATCTCGCGGGTGGAATTACACCGTTGGGGAGTGTAATTACAGGACATGGAAATGGTTCTGGTTTGATCGACGGAGCTGTGGTTGGCAATGTATTTGGTACATATTTGCATGGGCCTGTACTGTCGCGTAATCCAGAATTCGCAGATTTATTGCTTGAAAGAG
>CAIMSI010000015.1 GCA_903844115.1 uncultured Actinomycetes bacterium | reverse complement strand
CAAAGAGGAAGAAGATCAGTACATTGAGATTCAACGTTCTCTAAGTTCCTTGCGACGCAAGCTCATTGGTGACTTCGGATGTCGAGCTCAGCCATTCACCGCATTTCTGGAGGATGTCACCCGTCTTTCAAAACAAGGCACTCGCGCCGAGGGAATGGCGGCCAATAATTGGTTGACTAAATGGCACGATAAGAAGGGCCTGCTTGCTCAGTCTCCGGCCAAGATTCAGGCGATCACCTCACTGAGTGATCAGATTCGTGAATCGGGAACAGCGCTCGTCTTCACGCAGACGATTGAAGCAGCCAACGAAATCGAAACAGCACTTGACAAATGTGGTGTACGCGTTGCCCTCCACCACAGCGGTATCACCGCCGACGAACGGCAAGCTAACCTCCAAGGCTTCGCCGATGCCTCAGTCTCCTGTCTCATCACAGTTCAAACTCTTGAGGAAGGTGTCGATGTTCCAGCTGCGGACCTCGGCATCATTGTCGCCTCGACCAAGCAGCGCCGCCAGATGGTTCAGCGCATGGGTCGGATCATGCGTAGGAAACCTGATGGTCGTGATGCGAAGTTTGTGATCATGTTCGTGGAAATGACTGACGAAGATCCTCGCCTGGGTGCTCACGAAGCGTTTGTCGATGAGCTCATTGATGTGGCACGCGCTTCGAGGATCGTTATGCGCTAATAAGGAGTAGGTGCGTCAGGTTACGTCTTTATCACCGCAAGATTGCGCGACGAACTCCTAACACTTGAAATCTTTGACTCGATGTGGGAGATTCGTTTCATGCTGGAAGAGCACCGCAAGAACTACAACCACTACCGACTACACAGTGCTCTTGGCTACAGGACGCCGGTTGAATTCGCTACTAAGTGGCAGGAAGAAAACTCAGTGCTACTCTCACAAGAGGTGGACCAATGAATGGGGTCCGGACAAGGAAGCTCTATAAATGCCATTGATAGACAATAAATCCCAGACGATGCAAAAAGCCCTAAAAAATGCACTAACCAATGCAGACCGTATTGATATTTGTGTGGGCTACTTCTATTTCTCTGGCTTTGAAGCGCTCGCAGAAGAGCTTGAAGATAAACAGGTTCGGATAATTGTGGGAATGGAGGTTGACCCAGCTTGCATTCCAGACATTGTCCAGTTTTCTAAGGAGGCGGATGAAGATCTTTCAAGATGGCAACCTCGACACCCCACTAGGTCTTCGTTGGGTTTGAAGCAGAATTATACAGACGCACTTGTGGGATTTCTAAATGACAGCGACACGTTTGATGATCCAACAACGGAGCGGCTATTCGAAATCTTTATTAAAAAGCTAGGGAATGGGTCATTAGAGATTCGAAAGACTCTGACGGATGAACATGGAAAGTTTTATCTTGTCTACAACAAGCAGGAAAACTCTCAAGAAGGAGATTTCCCTGGAACAGTCTTCAGTGGCTCAAGCAATATGACTTACAGAGGGCTAATTGGGCAGGGTGAATTAAATGACTCTCATCGCGATAAGGCAAAATTCGAAGAATACGAGAGTAGGTTTGAAGATCTTTGGGATTCATCGAGGTCTGTTGCGATTGCAGATAGAAGTAACAACGAGGAGTTTCTTAAAGAAATTAAAAATAGAGTTTGGAAGTATCAGACTCCGTCGCCTTACGAAAT
>CAIMSI010000014.1 GCA_903844115.1 uncultured Actinomycetes bacterium | reverse complement strand
GCTATGAAATAAAGTGTTAGATAACCATGAACCGAAGTTGTTTGAAGTTTGATTCCATCTCTAGTAAATGCTTCAATAAGAGAATTGACCCACTTGGTACGTAAAATCCATTTACCAATGGGTGTTGGCAAAGTATCAGCGAACTCTTCAGCTTGTGGGTGAAGGAATTCACGAACTTGCATCATCTGTTCATCTTTAATTTTTGCTTCTATTCCAACACGTTCAAAGCGTGATCGGCGCGTTTTTAAATCCGCGACTCTAATCGTATCTTCATACGTCATCCATAGCGCGGTATATCTGGCAGCTTCATTCAAAACCTGAGCAGTGCCGTTGCCGTACTGAGCCTCAGCGCTATTAATGCTGAGCAAGCGATCAAGATATACCTGCGCATATTTAATATCTTGATAATCAGCGCAACGCTTAATGCCGTTTACTAACATCACCGCACTGGCTTCTGGAAATTCGTCCTTAATCCTTGCAGCTAAGTTCTTTAATTTTGAACCAACAGCGCTAGCTGGGTCATTAATGATTGCTAGTTCTTCCTCTGGTGTTAACGCGTTGAGGTTTGCAGACGGCGCATCTTTTGGTTTAAGCCCGATAGATACGGGTACTGCCTTTGAAGGAGGCTTCAAGGCCAAAGTAGCTTGTGCATATCCAAGCTCAAAAGCTTGTAGTGAAGTTTTTACTCCCACACCGCCACGTTCGATCGCGCCCATAAATTCTTCGCGATTGAAAGGTAGCGCTTTACTTCCAGCAAGCGCGCCAAAAAGTGCTGAAGAAATAACACTTCCTGCATCTTCGGCCACTTTGGCAAAATCAGCGGCAATAAAAGTTAACGCAGCGCTGCGAGCAGAATCAATCAGTACCTGCGAATCTACGCGCCCATCACCCATTGCCATCTTCTCCTGCATTGAATAAACGCGGTGAGTTGATGCAATAAATGTGGTGACATCTGGGGAAACAAACCCTCGCTGAACTGCTCGACCCGCTTCCATAAGTTCGGAAGCAATGACGATATCGACTTCACCTGGCGCTGCCATGGTGCTAAGAATTGGTTCTTGGTTTTGACCGCTGAGCTTAGGAAAAAATTCTAGGTAATAAACAGTGGTGCCTGTTCGCTGCGCAACGCCTGGAACCGATGTGGTTTGTGCCCAGTACCCAGAGCGCTCAGCCATATCGACACACCAATCGGCTAAGACTCCGCCACCTTCCCCGCCCATTGCCAATATCGCCATAGTGATTGGACGAGTCTGGGTAGTAAAAGTTTTAGACATAAATCCCTGCCATGCGTGATTCGATTCTATTTTGTAAGCGCGAAATTATCGCCTTTCGAGTAGCGAGCTTCATTCGATCCCAGATCGAAGGATTATTAATAATTTCGGTACGGTAGAAAGATGGACACAGAACTGCAGCATGGGCCGCTTCTCCGCAAAGTCCACATCCAACGCAAGTATCAAGTACCTGTGCAATCGGGTCTTTACGCATCGGATCTGGATTAGGAGCGATAGTCAGCGATGGACAACCGCTAATACGAATACAGGAGTGATCACCCGTGCAGGTATCTGGGTCTACCCCAAATCGTTCGCGGACAACTCGCTTACCTTCTTTAATCTTACGATTCATCTCTGGTTTGATACGACGCTGTTTGTTTAACGTACATTCACTTGTCGCGATAATGACTTTAGGGCCGCTCTCCTTGGAAGTGAGTGCACCCTTCATGATGTCACGCATTTCAGAGACGCGGTATGTGTTATGAACCGCCTTTACCCACTTGACTCCAATGCCACGCACCGCAGCTTCAATAGGATGTTTTGTTGATCGAATCTTATTTTCAGCAGTTGATGAAAGCAGATCTTGTCCACCCGTAGCTGCGCTATAGGCATTGTCAACAATAACTGTTAGTCCATCGCTTTCGTTGAACACTGCATTACCAATACCGCTAGTTAAACCGTTGTGCCAGAAACCACCATCACCCATAAAGCTAATAGATTTCTTTTCACTCGATGAGTCATGTAGTGCCGATGCTCCTGCAGTACCAAGTCCGTAACCCATCGTTGTTGCACCAATATTAAATGGCGGCAGGATTGAGAATAAATGGCAACCAATATCTGCACTTATGTGATGGCTCCCTGTTTCACGTTCCGCAAGTTTGAGCGCCGTAAAAATTGGACGCTCTGGGCAGCCAGTACAAAATGAAGGTGGTCGACCATGTACAACTTCGGCTGGAATCGTTGTCGTCAGCGAGTTTGGCTTATCGCCACTTGGCCGAACTAGTGCAGGTAAATTATTTTCATCAACCAATTCCGGAGCGTACTTACGTAAGAATTCAAGTAGTCCCTTGACGACCGCCGCAGGCGTATATTCACCAGCTGGTGGCAAGAAATCTTTGCCGTGCAATTTAGTTGGCACATCGCCACGGCGCAGAACTGCATGAATGTTCTGCTCGATGTAATCTGGCTGGCCTTCTTCAACAAGAAGAACTGATTTCTTACTCTTAGCAAATTCGATTACTTCATCGCCAACAATTGGGTAAGTGACGTTAAGAATATACAACGGGACCTTACTATTGCCATAAACATCAGAGAGCCCAAGAAGCTGAAGTGCACGGATTACAGTGTTATACAGACCGCCTTGCATAATAATTCCGAAATCTTGGGTGCCATCGGAGAAGACTTCATTAAGTTTATTTTCCTTAATGTATTTAACGGCTTGCGGCCAACGCGTATTTATTTTTTCCTGCTCATGAAGGAAACTAGATGGAGGCAACACAATTCGATCAGTCGCACGACGTGGTTGCTCAAGTGCTTCTTTCAAAGTGAATTTTGAGCGGACATTATCTTTGGCAACAAAACGACCATGTAAATGGCATGAACGCAGACGAAGTTGCAACATGACAGGAGTATTGGAAGCTTCTGATAGTTGAAAACCAGATTCGACAGAATCAACAATTGCAGTGAGATTTGGACGAGGATCCATAAGCCAGATTTGCGACTTCATAGCAAACGCGTGTGAGCGCTCTTGCATAATGGAAGAGCCTTCGCCGTAATCCTCACCAACAATAATGAGTGCACCGCCCGTTACTCCACCAGAAGATAAATTGGCAAGAGCGTCCGACGCAACATTGGTACCAACGGTTGATTTAAAAGTTACCGCACCGCGCAGTGGATAATGCACTGAAGCAGCAAGCGACGCTGCAGCAGTTGCCTCTGACGCACTGTTCTCAAAATGAATTCCAAGTTCATCTAAAATTTCTTTGGCATCGCCCAATACATCCATCAAGTGCGAAATAGGAGCGCCTTGGTATCCGCCCACATACGCAACTCCAGATTGGAGCAGGGCCTTAGTCACTGCAAGAATTCCTTCGCCCAAAAATTCTTCGCCGGCACCTACACGTAGCTTTTCAACTTCTGCTGCAAACGAACGCTCAGCCATGGGACTCCAAGTCACTTTGCAATTGAGGACAACGCTTCGGTAATTGTGCCATCAGCACCTAAGCGTGTCCACCGATTGTGGCCTTAAATACGCCGTGCCTATTATTGACGACCGTCACATTCGTCACACTCGCTTTAGGTGGGGGCTAGAAGAGTCGGCCAATCCGCGTTAATCTCAGCCGCTAGCCCCACCTCTATCTAGATCTAGCTATAAGGAGACACTGCATGGCCAATCTAACCGCCCTTGCTAATGAGCTTGCATCTGGCGCAGTTCAGGTCCTCGACCTGACTTCACCATTGCATTCTGAAACACCAATTTTAAATTTACCGCCTGAATTTGGCCAGACCGCAACATTCAAATTAGAAGAAATTTCTCATTACGATGAGAAGGGTCCAGCTTGGTATTGGAATAACTTCCACACAGGCGAGCACACAGGTACACACTTTGATGCACCTAATCACTGGATCACCGGAAAGGATCTTGACGACGTTGCTTCAGTACCTGCCAGCCGCCTCATCGGACCGGCAGTAGTACTCGATTTCGTAAAAGAAGCGCAAGCAAATCCAGATTTCCTTCTAGATGTTTCACACATCGAAGCTTGGGAGAAAGAGCATGGCGCAATTCCAAAAGGCGCATGGGTTCTCTTCCGTACTGGTTGGTCAAAGTTTGGCGATGATCCAAAGGCATTTGCTAACGCCGATGAAAATGGTCCGCACACACCTGGCCTAACAGTTGAAGCAGCAGACCTCCTTGGTACAAAGCGCGATGTGCTTGGTCTTGGAGTAGAAACTGTCGGAATTGATGCGGGCGCTGGATTTAGCCTCTCAGTTCCATTTCCTTGTCACAATATGTTGATGGGAAATAACAAGTACGGCTTAACTCAGCTCCGTAATCTTGACAAGCTACCAGCGCAAGGCGCAATTGTTATTGCTGCTCCACTCAAGATTGTTGGTGGATCTGGAAGTCCATGTCGCGTATTGGCACTTATTCAGAAATAAAAAGTAGTAAAAAAGCGGGCCAGAGTTTATCTGGCCCGCTTTTTTATATCTAATTTCTCTATCTTCTTAAAAATTTCTTCTTGGTGAGACGCTTTGCCACAAGATATCCAGACCCTCCGCCAAGTCCTGGGCCGGGATGCGTTGAAGCTCCGATATGCCACAAATCTTTAATCGGAGTCTTGTGCCCCGTTGCACTTGCAAGTGGCCGCCAGACTGCGTATTGATCGATACGACAATCTCCAGCATACGGATCTCCGCCAACTAGGTTTTTATTCATATCTTCAATTTGCTTTGGCCCTAAAACGACTTTGGCAAGCGTTGCTTCTCTTAAGTTTGTAATCTGCTCAGATAGCTGATCAATTACTCGGTCGGCGTATGCATTGAGTCTTTCATCGTTCCAGGTGCCATCTCCTGCAGCAATTTCACCAGCAAGGTCGCCGAGAATTTTTTGAGGATTTTCTTGAAGCTGTAACCACAAAATAAATTTTCCCTCGGGTGCGCGAGAAGGATCAACGCTGGTAGGTTGCCCAACAACGATGGTTGGACGACTCGGCAGATATCCTCGATTAGCTGCATTTACAGATTCTGATAGCGAGTTCATTCCGTCGAGAACGTGAACAATCGCAACATCTTTAAGTCCCGCATCTGCTTTCCAGACTGGTGGCTCAGAGAGCGCTAGATGTATTTGTATAGCTGCTCGGCCATATCTAAATGCATCCGCAGCTTTAGTAGTCTCGATTGGAAGATCTTCGCCCTTCAGTAAGCCTTCATAAAGTCCTTGTGGTGTAGATGAGGCAATAACTGATTTAGCCGCAATAAATTCTCGGCCATCTGCGAGGCGAACTCCGGTTGCCCGACCGCCTGAAACATTTATCTTCACGACATCAGCGTTAGTCAAAATTTCTCCGCCGTGATTCTTAATTATTCCAAGTAGTGCATCAACAAGTTTGATTCCGCCACCGACCGGAACTGGCATTCCACCGAGCGCAACAGCGGCTCCAATGACTTTAGTAATAAATGCACTACTTGCATCATCTGGGCCAAGTCCATTGTGAAGCGCCCATGGAGCTAAAAGCGCTTTACTCACTGGCGAGGTAAAAGTGCGATCAAGCCACGGAGAGGCAGGCTCAAGAAGTTCAGCTCCTGTTGCAACTAGTCCCCGGTTACCAAAACGCTTGCGCGCAGTGCGAAGTAGCTTAAGCGAATTTGCTCGCCATAAGTCTGCGCCTAACAAACCAAATGCTAAATCAATCTTGCCCAAAAACTCATTGAGCATTGCAGTCCAAGCTTCGCCATCACCCAGGCGAGCAAATTCTGCTGCTGTTGCCGCTAAGTCGGTTGAAAGTATCGCGCTGCCTCCTTGGCAGACCACGCCTGTTGGTTTCTGGGTATTTTTATAAACCAATCCTTGCGCTTCAAGATCTGATTTCAGCTCGGCGTAGGCAGGCCCACCGACAAAAAGTGGGTGCCAGCTTGAAAGTAGCTCATGTGTAAAACCGGGAAGTGTCGCATCTGTAACTGTCTTAATAGCACCGCCTGGCACGTTATTTCTTTCACATATCAGGACTTTCTTCCCTGACTTCGCCAAAATAGCTGCGGCCACTAAAGCATTTATTCCACTTCCGACGATTATGACATCACTGCGGTTCACTACTAACCTCCACTAACTTTCACTAGCATCCATAAGTAACTCTTATGTTGTAAACCTATCGCCTCGTGAGAGGATTTGGGAATGACCGACGTTCTGATTATTGGCTCTGGGATCAATGGCCTATCTGCTGGCGCACTCTTAAGTAAACAGGGAAAAAAGGTACTCGTCCTAGAACAGGCCGACGCATTTGGAGGTGCTGTCCGCACTGAAGAAATAACTTTGCCCGGTTTCAAGCATGACCTATTTGCGACAAACCTCAGTCTGTTTGCAGGCGGAGGCGTGATGGCCTCACTAAAAGATGACTTGATTTCAGCTGGACTTGAATTTGTCCCATCGGATAAACCCTATTGCTCGCTATTCCCTGATGGAAAAATGATCGGCATCACCATGGATCGCCAGAAAAATCTTGAAACTTTGGCGCGCGTTGCTCCAGAAGATGTGGAGTCCTGGAAAGAACTCACAAATAAACTCGATCAACTAGCTCCGCACTTATTTCCAATTCTGGGCACAGAGCTTCCCTCCTTCGCAGCGCTGAAATCCCTCTTTAAGACTTGGCGGAAAATTGGAACCGAGGAAACACTTAATCTCATTCGATTGTTGTTGCAATCAAGTAGGGCGTTTACCGAAGAGCACTTCGAACATCCCGAAACTAAAGCACTCGCTGCGATTTGGGGTATGCATCTTGACTATGGTCCAGATATTTCAGGTGGCGCGCTCTTCTCCTTCTTAGAATCTATTGGGGGCCAAGAGTTTGGAATGGTGCTTGGGAAGGGCGGGGCAAACACACTTATCAATTCTCTTGTTAAAGTTATTGAAAAGAATAACGGTCAACTTCGTAGCGGTGTCAGGGTTACTGAAATTCTCGTTGAGTCTAATAAAGCAGTTGGCGTGCTGACCTCAACTGGTGAGCGAATTATGGCTAAGAACGTTATTGCAAACGTAAACCCAGCACTCCTCCCGAATCTGCTACATGAAGCCCCCGAAACGAAAGAGCTGAACAATTTCCGCCCCGGGCTTGGCACCATGATGATTCATCTTGCGCTAGACCAACTTCCTGAGTGGATTGATCCCGCAGCAAAAGAATTCAATTACGTTCATATTGCCCCATACATCGATGATTTAGCGCTCACCTATGCCCATGCTGCTGGTGGAATGCTTCCTACTACTCCAGCACTAGTCATTGGGCAACCGACCGTGAGTGATCCAACTCGCGCTCCTGCCCGCAAACATGTCTTATGGATACAAGTACGCGTTCTGCCATTAGAGATTCGCGGTGATGCTTCTGGTGTCATCAGCGGTAAAAATTGGGATGAGATCTCAGAACAATATGCAGACCGCATCATTGAAAATCTAGAAAAATACGCTCCAGGTTTAAAGCAATTAATCTTGTCTCGCAAAGTTCTCTCGCCTGTCGATTTAGAACGCTACAACCCAAATCTGATCAAGGGCGACTCTCTGGGTGGAAGTCACCATCCAGCGCAATTTTTCTTTTTGCGTCCAACTCCAGGTTGGATCAGGCATCGCACACCAATTAAATCCTTGTTTATTTGTGGATCTGGCACATGGCCCGGTGGTGGAGTTGGTGGGGGCAGTGGATTGATGGTTTCTAAATTAATTAAGTAATTAATTACTTAAAAATGCTTTGCGCCATTTCTCTGGCCAAGGCTTTGATCCTTCATTAATTACTGGTGCGTGAACAATGACATACGTACCTTCGGCCGCTAACTCACCATCAACGTGTGCAGTAAACCCTAGTTCTAGTGAGCTAGTGCCTACTCGCATAACTTGCAAACGGGTTCTTATTTCTTCACCAAAATAAATTCGCCTTTTATATTCCATCGCTACTTTCACGCGAGGAATTTGACCAAAGAGAGTTGAAGGAAGTTCTAACTTGCGATACAGAGCTGATTCACATTCTTCAACCCAGCGAAAGACTGATGTGTAGTGCTGATGTCCAGCAGCATCGGTTTCCATCCATTCAAGCAATCGAACCTTCTCTACAAATGCCCCATTCATGATGGACCTTTCGCTGCAGTTAGGAAACTAATAAAATGGCAATGCTCTTTGCTTTCTAAGATGCTCACACTAGCATTTGTCGCATGGATAGCATCTTTACTGGCGAAGCCCGTGATTTGGTTGATAGGTCAGCCCGTCCACAATCTCTGATTTTCACAATTTACGCAGCATTTAGCCGCAATAATGGGGGTTGGTTTTCTGCAAATTCAATAATCCAATTATGTGATGTACTTGAAGTCCAAGAAGATGCAGCAAGAAGCGCGCTGGCTCGATTTAAGCGTCGAGATATTCTGATCTCGAAGAAGCACAATGGAGTAGTCGGCTATTCCGTGAGTCCACAAATGTGGAAGACATTTGACCAAGGAGATGCACGCTTCTTTCGTCGGCGTGAATCCCCTGTAAATCTTGGATGGATTCTTATCGCGTTTTCTATTCCCGAAGATATGCGCGAGGTTCGCTACAAGCTGCGCTCTCGCTTAGTACGCATCGGCTTCGCTCAGGTCACCGGTGGCTTATGGATAGCGCCTCGGCAACTAACCGATGATGCAATTGCACTTGTGCGATCACTCAACGCTGAAAAATATATGAACATTTTTTCCGCCGAACATTTGGCTTTTACGCCCACGCAAGCTGCCGTGGCTAATTGGTGGGATCTTGACGGAATTCAAGAGGTCTACAAATCATTTACAAAAACGGCTCGACCCGTTGCGACATATTGGTCTAGCAGGCGAAGTGCGATTGATTCAGAGCGAGCTTTTCGCGACTATACGAAGATATTAACCAACTGGCGCTATGCGCCATATTTTGATCCAGGCCTACCAAAAGAATTCTTGCCAAAAAATTGGGCTGGTTTTACCGCTGCCGATACTTTCTTTAACATTCATGATCGCCTGGCAGGACCAGCCCTAAATTATGTATTAAATCTGGCTAAGTAATAATTCTTAAAGATTAGGTTTGTAATCCTCATTTACATATAGATCCATATAATCAACGACTGCCATATTTTCTAATTCGGCGCGATTAAGTGAAATCTTCAATATTGCATCTTGCTGTTCCTGCTTGAAGATACGATTTAAGTTGGTTTTAAATTTCGCGTGCAGAAGTGGGATTCCTTCGACGCGGCGGCGCGCATGCCCTACTGGATACTCCACAACAACTTCATCTAATGCGCTTCCATCGTTGAATACGACTGTCAAAGCGTTCGCAATCGATCGCTTCTCTGGATCATGATAGTCAGCAGTAAAGGTTGCATCTTCAACGCAGGTAATTTTCTCACGCAGGACATCAATGCGAGCATCGGCTGCGACATCATCTTCATAATCACGGGCTGTTAAGCGACCAAAGATGAGCGGAACTGCAACCATGTATTGAATACAGTGATCACGATCGGCCGGATTATTAAGTGGGCCTTGTTTATCAATTATTCGGATGCACGCTTCATGAGTGCGAATTGAAACACTCTTGATGTCTTCTGATGTTTTACCTAGCTCAATCATCTTTTTGTGAATTGTCATTGCCGCTTCAACACCAGTTTGTGAATGAAATTCTGCTGGAAATGAGATTTTAAAAAGTACGTTCTCCATTACATACGAGCCATAGGCGCGCTGAAACTTAAAGGAATTTCCGCGGAATGAAGCGTCATAAAAACCCCAGGTTTTCGCAGAGAGTGCTGTTGGGTAACCCATTTCACCAGTCTTAGCAATCAGAGCTAATCGCACGGCGCGTGAGGTGGCATCGCCTGCTGCCCAAGATTTACGAGAACCAGCATTTGGATAGTGGCGATAGGTACGAAGTGATTGGCCATCAACCCAGGCAAGGGAGACTGCAGCAAGCGTTTGCTCACGTGTTAGTCCCATCATTTGCGAAACAACAGCAGTGGATGCGACTTTTACTAGTACAACGTGATCTATGCCGACTTTATTAAATGAATTTTCAAGTGCAATACATCCCTGTATTTCGTGGGCTTTAATCATTCCTGTTAATACATCTTTTATGGTGAGCGATTTGCCACCTTGCGAGACGGAAACACGTGAAAGATAGTCAGCAACTGCAAGAATTCCACCTAAATTATCCGAAGGATGTCCCCACTCAGCGGCTAACCATGTGTCATTAAAATCTAACCAGCGGATCATCGCGCCAATATTAAATGCGCCCTGAACAGGGTCTAGCTCAAAGTTTGTTCCAGGAACACGAACTCCATTCGCGATAGTCACGCCAGGAACAACTGGTCCAAGCATCTTGCGGCATTCGCGATATTCAAGTGCTTCTAATCCGCAACCTAAAGTGTCAAGAAAGCAATTCCATGCTGTTTCATAAGCTACATCAGATGTAATTCGATAATCTAAGACGTAGTCGACAATAGCTGAGATCTCTGGATCGTATTCTTGATTAACTTTGGTTATGGCTGATGACATAGTTGTGTTACTTCCTTACTTGCTTGAGCGATATGGACTTGAGCGATATGGACTTGAGCGATTACCGATTTTCGATTGATACAAAGGCAAGGTCTTCTGGACCCGTGTAGTTTGCACTTGGTCGAATAATTTTGTTATCAATTCTCTGCTCAATGATGTGCGCAGACCAGCCCGTTGTGCGAGCAATGACAAATATTGGAGTAAAAAAGAGCATTGGAATATTCATCTTCTCGTATGCAACAGCCGAGAACCAGTCAAGATTTGGAAACATTTTCTTCGCATCCCACATAACGGACTCGATCCGCTCAGCAATTTCAAAAAGAGCCATATCGCCCTTATCTTCTGAGACCGATTTAGCTACGGCTTTAATAATTGGATTACGCGGATCTGAAATTGTATAAACTGGATGTCCGAAGCCAATCACAACTTCTTTAGCTTCAACGCGCGCACGAATATCTTTTTCAGCTTCATCGGCACTGCTGTATCTCCTTTGAATTTCAAGTGCTACCTCATTCGCACCACCATGTTTTGGTCCGCGAAGTGCCCCGATTGCTCCTGTAATTGCTGAGAAAATATCTGAGCCTGTTCCAGCTATCACTCGGCCAGTAAATGTAGATGCGTTAAATTCGTGCTCAGCGTACAAAATAAGAGATGCGTGCATCGCTTTTTCCCATAGCTCGCTCTGCTTAGAACCATGCAACAGGTGGAGGAAATGTCCACCAATCGAATCATCATCGGTCTCGACTTCGATTCGCTTTGCGCCATTAGCAAAGTGATACCAGTACAACAGCACTGATGGTAAACAAGCAATTAGTCGATCAGCAATTTCACGCGCCTGTACCTCAGAATGCGATGCTCCTTCTGGATCGATACACCCAAGAGCTGAAACGCCAGTGCGCATGATGTCCATGGGATGAGCAGATGCTGGAAGTTGCTCTAATACTGCTTTGAGATGAGTTGGCAATCCACGTAATGACTTTAATTTCTTCTTATAAGCAGCAAGCTCTACAACGTTAGGAAGTTTGCCGTGAATCAGTAGATGCGCAACTTCCTCAAATTCACAGTTGGCCGCTAAATCCGCAATGTCATAGCCTCGATAATGTAGGTCATTTCCAGACTTGCCTACTGAGCACAGCGCGGTATTTCCAGCAGTAACGCCAGAAAGTGCGACTGATTTCTTAGGCTTAAATTCTGTGATTATCTTTTCTTCACTCATTACTTTTCTCCATCTTTCAAAAATTTATCTAACGCATTCTCATAGTCGTAGTAATTAATACTTTGATATAGCTCATCTCGAGTTTGCATATGATCCACTACCGATTTCTGTGTTCCTTCTTTACGAATTACTCGGTACACCTCTTCGGCGGCTTTATTCATCGCGCGGAAGGCCGAGAGGGGGTATAGGACTATATCGATGCCAACGCTTGCAAGCTCATCCACGGTAAATAATGGTGAAAGCCCAAACTCAGTTATGTTAGCCAGAATTGGGACATCGAATGCATCGGTAAATTTCTTATACGTCTCAAGATCTCGAATGGCCTCTGGAAAGAGCGCATCTGCTCCTGCTTCAATAAATGCGCCAGCGCGATCAATTGCTGCTTCAATTCCCTCAACTGCTAGCGAATCGGTTCGAGCCATGATGGTGAAATCAGGATCGGTTCGAGCATCCACTGCAGCTTTAATGCGGTCAACCATTTCAGCTTTTGTAACAAGTTCTTTATTTGGGCGATGGCCACAACGTTTTGCACCGACCTGATCTTCAATATGAAGCGCACCAGCGCCAGCTTTGATAACTGCGCGAACAGTACGGGCGATATTGAAGGCTGACGCTCCAAAGCCTGTATCGACATCAACCATTAATGGCAGATCGCATACATCGGTGATGCGACGAATATCAATCAGTACATCTTCAAGGCCCGAAATACCCAAATCAGGAACCCCAAGAGAACCTGCTGCTACTCCACCGCCTGATAAATAAATTGCCTTATATCCGGCTCGCTTAGCGAGAAGTGCGTGATTCGCGTTGATTGTGCCAATGACTTGCAAAGGAGATTCTTCGAGTAGCGCCTTCTTGAAACGGGCACCAGCGGTAGGTGAAGTCACTCCGAAACTCTAGCACGGGAGATTTGCGACCGTTCGATACGCGATAGACGATACGCGATAGACGATACGCGATAGACGGGCAAGGCAAGCCAGCGCCCACCACCCGTGCCTTAGTGGGACTTGCTAGCTAGTTATTAGCTAGTTATTAGCTAGTTATCAGCTGGTTAGTCGCTGATTAAGCCAGTGCAGCGTCCAAAGTGATTACCGCTGAAGCATAAAGTTTTGAAATAGGACAGGTCTGCTTTGCTTTAGTTGCTAGCTCAACGAATTCTTCGTTAGTGAGATCTTGATTCGTTCCTCGAGTAACAAGATGTACCTCTGTGATCCAAAATCCATCTTCCTTTTGTTCAAGGCTCACTTGCGCAGTCGTGCTCACTTCTCCAACGGCCTTGCCAGTAGCTTCAATCAGACTGGAGAGTGCCATCGAAAAACAACCTGCATGAGCAGCTCCTACAAGCTCTTCAGGGTTTGTTCCAGCGTTTTCTTCAACTCGCGCTTTTAGGGTGAATGGCAGAACCTGCCCAGCTCGACCAAGAGTCATTGTGCCGGTGCCTGTTGGAACAGCACCCTTCCATATTGCGCTTGCATGGCGGAGAATCTTCATAGTGAGTTAACCTTTCATAAATTTTCATCAAGGAAATAAAGGATATAAGGGAGTAAATATGAAACCTGGAGTTGTCGTTGACGCCTCTTCCGTAACAATGAATCAAGACTACATCTCGCGCCGAGGAGATGCATCTTGCTATCAATTACTCTACGCCGGCGCTTACGCTGAGAGCATCACCGTCACAGAAATACATCTGACTGGAAATGCTGATGAAGCTCTCTCTAGCGCCCATGACACGCTAATTTTTGTACGAGCGGGCCAAGCAACTCTGAACATTGATGGCGCGCTCGGAAAACGAGAAAAAGCGCTCGATGCCGGAAGCGCGGCACTTGTACTTTCTGGCGACACATATACGTGGAGCAATGGCAGCGAGCTAAAGGCGGTAGAAATTTCAATACCTGATCGATCCGGACCATTTGCACAACGGATGAGCCGCGATGCAGATGGATATACGCCATTTGTACATCAAGGTAGTTTTGATAAAGGCAAGGCGACTGGAAATCGAGAGTTCGAAATTCTCTACAGCAGTGACAACGGTAGCGCCGGTGCAACAATGTTCGTTGGATTTATTCCACCATCTGGTGCGCCTTTGCATTACCACCTGTACGACGAGGTCTGCCATATCGTGAGTGGAGGTGGAGAGCTGGAAATCGAAGGTGAATTGCAACCACTTCTCGCCGGATCAACTTTTGTAGTTTCACCTCGCCTTCTGCATTCTGTTCGCAACACTCGAAACGAGGACTTGTGGATTCTAGGAACTTTTCGACCACCCGGAAGTCCAGCGGCTGCTTTTTATCCAGATGGCCGACCTGCGCCTGGATATAACGGAATCGATTAGTTCAGTCGATAGATGGATATTCATTCATAACGTTTTCGTTACGACCGTCGGGACCACTTGAACCACTTGAACCACTTGGCAAGGCTCACGAAATTAGGCACAATTGCGCGGTTGGATATCCCGGCAAACCATGAAAGGAATTCTCAATGAAGAAGTTTTGAAATGATTGCAGGACTGCATGCGCAAGGAATCTCCATGCTCATCGTTGAACAGAACGCCAATATGGCTCTTTCTGTTGCTGATCGTGGATATGTTTTACAGACAGGGCGTATTGTTCTCGACGGTGACGCCAGCGAACTAGCTGGCCATGAAGAATTGCGGAGGGCTTATCTTGGCCGTTAATAGTGAAGTCATTGATCTTGCAAAAATCTACCGAGATCAATTCACGGTCTTTAACAACGTGACCTACATGAACTCGTGCTCCCAAGGAGCCCTCGCTGATCGAGTTCGCAATAGCTTTGAAACTTACCTTAAGACAATGGAACTCAATGGTTCTGCATGGGGCGATTGGGCTGGTCATCAAGAAACAGTTCGAGCGCTAGTTGCTAAAGTCCTTAACGCCGATTCTGGTGAAATTGCAATTACAACCTCGGCATCAGCGGGTGTTAGTTCGCTAGCTTCAGCCCTTGACTTCACGGGAAAGCGCAACAAGATTGTTACAACCGAAAATGAGTTTCCAACTATTGGACAAATTTGGCACGCACAAGAAAGACGTGGCGCCAAAGTAGTTCATATACAGAGTCAGCCAGATCTCACTGTAGATACCGCTGCGTTAATTAACGCTATAGATGATGAAACTTTGATTGTCTCAGTCACAATGGTTTGCTTCAGAAATGGTGCAATGACCGACCTTGATCCAATCATCGAAGCTGCGCACAAGAAGGGCGCGCTAGTTCTCGTTGATGCTTATCAAGGCACTGGCGCTGTACCAATAGATATGAAAGCCTTAAAGGCTGACTTCTTAGTTGGCGGAGTGCTCAAATACATGCTTGGAGCTCCAGGAGTTGGATTTATGTTTGCGCGCTCGAGTACAACATCTCAGCTAATTCCCGTCACTACTGGCTGGTTTGCAGCTCGAGATATTTTCGCGATGGATATTCATTCTTACGACCCAGCTAAAGATGCTCGACGATTTGAATCAGGTACTCCCCCAATTCCTGCGCTCTACCCAGCAGCAAGTGGAATGGAGATGCTCTTAGAAATAGGAGTTCCGCAGATTTATGAATATGTTCTTCCGCTACATGAGGAACTTCGCGAAGGTATTGAATCCCTAGGTGGAAAGGTAGTAACTCCAGCTGAGAAAGCTAAGCATGGAGCAATGTTGGCGGTAGCCTCCACTGACGAACATGCACATGTTGCTGCCCTTGAAGGTGAAAAAGTCATTACTTCATCGAGAGATGGAAACATTCGTATTTCACCTCATTTTTACAATAACCGCGAAGATGTTAAAAAAGTCTTAGAGGCGTTCGCGAAACATAAATCTTTCCTTCGAAATTAACTAATACCTCGCATATGAGCAATGTTGAAAAGATCACGCTAGCAAAGGGTCTCGAAATTTCACGTGCCATTACTGGCCTTTGGCAGATTGCCGATATGGAAAAAGATGGCAATACGTTAGACCCAGCAGCTACTTCAACATTCATGGAGCCCTACGTACTAGCTGGTCTTAATACATTTGATATGGCCGATCACTACGGATCGGCAGAAGTTATCGCCGGATATTTTCAAAAGAATTCAAAGGTGGGCCAGGGCACGCACATGCTCACAAAGTGGGTTCCAAAACCTGGTCCAATCAGCCGAGAAGAAGTTCGTGCTGCGGTGCACGAGCGTCTCAACAGATTGCAAACTACCAAAGTTGACTTACTTCAGTACCACGCATGGAGTTTTAGTAATCCTTATTGGCTAGATACGCTCTTATACCTTCAAGAACTTCAAGAAGAAGGTCTTATCGGCGCTTTAGGTACCACCAATTTTGACACTGCCCACTTACGGATTGCAAAATCCGCAGGCGTCAATATCGTCTCGAATCAAATCTCTTATTCATTGATTGATAGGCGCGGGTCTGGCCAGATGGCTGAATTTTGTCAAGAAAGTGGCATCAAGATATTTGCTTATGGAACGCTCTGCGGTGGATTCATCTCGCAGAAATGGCTAGGTAAAGCTGAGCCAGTTGGCGATGCACTTTCTAATTGGTCATTGATGAAATATAAAAGATTTATTGATACCGCAGGTGGCTGGGAAAAATTCCAACACGTGCTCTCTGAAGTCAATGAAGTGGCCAAAGAGACAAACCGTTCGATCTCTACAATAGCTAGTAAATTTCAGTTAACACGCAAAGCAGTTGGTAGCGTAATTATTGGAGCTAGGCTGGGTCAAAATTCTCATATTGAAGATGCAGCCTCGTTATTTACATTTGAATTATCCGACGCTCAGATTGAACGAATTTTAAAAGCTATTTCTACTCTTGACATGATTCCCGGTGACTGCGGTGATGAATACCGTAAGCCGCCATACTTAACTGCGTCTGGAGATTTAAGCCACCACCTTGAAGATTTTCCGGCTGTTTACATAGTCTCGCAGCGCGGCAATCGCAGCTACATAGATTCTGGAACTTCTTGGGAGACTCTTGCGGGCTACTCACGTGCGATGAGAGTTGGGGACCGTATTTTTGTTTCCGGAACTACGGCAACACATGGTGCCTTATCAATTGGAATAAATGATCCGATTGCTCAGACCCATTTTGTGATTGATAAAATAGAAGCATCTATTGAATCACTAGGTGGCAAGCTTTCAGATGTGGTGCGAAGCCGAATATATTGTAATGACCTCAAGGATTGGGAGCCGATTGCCCGAGTGCATGGTGAGCGCTTTGCAGACATTCGCCCAGCAAACACAATGGTCCAAGCCAAGTTAATAGGTGATGAATACTTGGTCGAAATTGAAGTGGAAGCAATCATTCAATGAGTACGAACCACATGAAAAAGCATGAATTGACACCAGGTTATGAAATATCGCCGGTAATTAAGGGCGGATGGCAGTTAAGTACCGGGCATTCGCTCACCACATCCATCGAGGCAGACCAAGCAGTTGCAGATACAGTGGCGTTTGTAGAAGCAGGGATTTCTACTCTTGATTTCGGAGATATTTATACAGGCGTGGAAGAGCTCATTGGAAAAGCTATCAAAGAACTGGCTGTCAGAAACGGTGGTACTGCTCGTTCAATGGTGCAGCTACATACAAAATATGTACCTAATGAGAAGTTTCTTCACGATTTTGACCGCACTGATGTGGCGACCATCGTTGAGCGCTCACTCACGCGATTAGGTGTAGAGCAAGTTGACCTTGTTCAATTCCACTGGTGGAAATATGAAGCAAAAAATTATCTTGCTGCAATGGAGGAGCTCTTCAAGCTCAAAGAGGCTGGCAAGATCCGCCACGTGGGAATAACTAACTTTGATCTCCCCCGCGTAAAGGAGTTTGTTCAAGCGGGTTTAGCGCCGGCAAGTATTCAATTGCAATATTCTATTCTTGACCGTAGGCCAGAAAATGGACTAGTTCAATACTGTATCGAAAACAATATTGGTATCCTTTGCTATGGAACAGTCGCTGGTGGATTCTTCTCGGAAAAATATTTGGGCATTGCAGAACCCTCAACCGCTGAAACTCGTTCGAGTATCAAATATCAATTAGTTATCGAAGAATTTGGTAGCTGGGAACTTTTTCAAGAGTTACTTCAAGCGCTTAAGGATATTGCGGATGCTCACGCAACCGACATCGGCACAATTGCTTCGGCTTATATTCTCAAACAACCTGGAGTAAAAGGCGTGATTATTGGAGCGAGAAATATTTCGCATCTTAAATCAAATCTTCAGATTGATTCGATTAAATTTTCAGAAGCCGAACTCATGGTTATTAGAAATATCATCAGTAAGTCCTCCGGACCAAATGGAGATGTTTATGAACTCGAAAGGTATTCAGAGAAGCATCGCAGCATTATGCATACAAATAATAATTAAAAAATAATTAAGTTAAATCACTTGATTTGAGAGAGACTTTTCGAGTGCGTTCAATTCTCATTATTAATCGTTCTTCAGGATCGGGGCAGCAGACAAATGAATCTTTCTCAAGCCAATCCCCTTCTGGGAGCTGGCGTTGCTTGGCAGGGAGCAACGGAGTCACGGCTTGAATGGCATAGATACAAAAGTGTTTACCCTCAGGAATTCGCAGTTCAGCGCTATTGGTCAATTCAAAATAATCGCCAACCTTCATACCGCACACTGAGCGGCCTTCGATTCGGTCGACTACAATTTTCAAGTCGTAGAGTTCCATGTCGTTTTCGCTCACAGAAATATCTTAAACTAACTCCACTCATTTACCTACGGTCGAAAGGGGCGAATAGCAATGGCTGAGTTTGTACAACTGCTTTTTAACGGCCTCGTCACTGGATCGATTTTGGCTATGGCTGCCGTAGGAGTTTCACTTGTCTATGGAGTTTTGCGTCTGGTTAATTTTGCGGCGGGTGACTTCATGACCCTCGGCGCCTTTATTGCAGTATTCCTCAGCATCTCCAAAGGATTGCCGCTCATATTTTCAGTAATAGTCGCAATTCTTGGTATTTGCCTCCTTGGTTTGGCTCTCGACTGGCTTTTGTGGAAGCGCCTTCGTGAAAACAAAGCGGGCACACTCGCTCTCTTCTTGGTTGCGACCGGAGTTGCACTTATTTTGCGCCAAAGTATTTTGATGATTTTCTCAAGTGGAAGCAGGAAGTTTGCAATCAATGAAACCGCGACATTTGGTTTTCTTGGTGCACAAATTGCTACCTCGCAATTGATAGTTCTTTTACTTGCCACTTCAGCGATTATTACTTTGGGATTGTTCATGGCTAAGTCCACAATCGGTAAAGATATGCGCGCCTTCTCCGATAACGCTTCATTAGCTGCCGTATCTGGAATCAATGTAAATAAAGTTGTTCGCTACGTATGGATTATCAACGGGATACTGAGTGCGCTTGCTGGTATTTTTCAAGGAATGGTTCAGGGACGTTTTGATAGCACTATGGGATGGACCTTACTTCTGCCAATTTTCGCCGCAGTAGTCCTAGGAACTATTGGTGATGCATATGGAGCGCTACTCGGTGGAATGACCCTGGGGCTTGTGATGGAAATGTCGACCTGGCATATTTTCTTCGGAGGTATCCCAAGTTCATATAAACCAGTTGTTGCTTTTGCAACACTTGGAATAGTTCTACTGGTTAAGCCTGAAGGTCTCCTTGGAGTGAAGGCGAGAAGCATCTAATGAACGCATTTGTGCAACCAGGGTTCTGGATCTTTGTACTTTTAATGGCCGGTATCTATTGCATTTTTGCCTTGGGTCTACAGGTTCAATATGGTCTTGGCGGAATTCTAAACTTTGGCCATGTCGCAATGATGGCTCTCTCCTCCTACACAATGGCAATTCTGGTAATTACCTATAACTGGAATCTCTACCTTGCCTGCTTTGCAGGAGTAGTGATGGCCGGCTTGGGAGGGGCTTTCTTAGGCTTGACGACCCTTCGACTTCGCGGGGACTATTTCTCGATTGTAAGTATCGCCTTCTCGGAAATTGTCCGTTACATCATTCACAACTCAGACCACCTAACGGGTGGTGCTCAAGGGTCGTTAAATATTCCCAGTACTCGCGGTTTTGCTTCCTACACCGATCAGTTCAACAAGGTATTGATTAACATTCAAGGGAAAATCAAGCCAATTTTTGGAAGTTTTGCCTCACGAGATATGGCTCTGCTTCTGATTGTTTGGCTATCTGCAATTATCTTGCTTATCTGCATGAGCTTCATACAACGAACAAGCTGGGCTCGCGTTTTGCGAGCAACCCGCGAGGATGATGATGTGCCTGCCTCGCTTGGAAAAAATGTATTTCTATTCCGTCTTTCCGCTGTGATTCTAGGATCAGTAGTTGGTGGAATCGCTGGTATTTATTGGGCACTTGAATTCTCTATTCTCGATCCGGCTGATTTCCAAACCATTGTTACCTTCTTTGCATGGATGGTAATTATTCTTGGTGGTGCGACTCGAGTAAAAGGTGTTCCACTCGGGGCCCTCTTTTTCGGATTTCTGTATGCCGGAACGCGCTTTTTCCAATTTCCTCCGTTCACTTGGTTTGATTCGGTGCAACGTGCATACCTGCGCATCATGATTATTGGCTTCGTCTTGATTTTCCTCATGCTTAAGCGCCCACAAGGTATTTTTGGTAAGAGAGCGGAGATGGTGCTCGAGTAAATGGAAAATATACTTGAAGTAAAGAGCGTCTCGAAATCTTTCTCTGGTGTGCGAGCATGCGAGAACGCTTCTCTCTCTATTAAACGTGGCAGCGTTACATCCATTATCGGACCAAATGGCGCGGGTAAAACTTCGCTCTTTAATCTCATAAGTGGTGCCATCAGCCCCGACTCTGGCTCAATACTTTTTAATGAGATAGAAATTGCCAAGAAGCACCCACATCAAATTGCCCGACTTGGACTTGTGCGAACTTTCCAGGGAGCTAAAGTAATTCGGCGTCTTAGCGTGATGGAAAATATTCTCCTTGCTGCGCAACACAATCCTGGTGACCATCTCTGGCGAGTAGTAACTCCTCGAGTACGTAAACGATTTGAAGATGAAGCCCGGGAAAGAGCTTTGGAGCTACTTAAACAAGTTGGCTTAACTTCTTTTGTAGATTCCTACGCCGGAATCCTCTCTGGTGGACAACGCAAGCTCTTGGATCTGGCGCGAGCAATGATGGCCCAACCAACGATGCTGCTGCTTGATGAGCCATTCGCTGGCGTGAATCCTGCGCTAGTTGAGAAGTTGGTGGAAGTCCTACAGTCTCTCAAAGCGAAGCACGATTTAACTTTTCTCCTGGTCGAGCATGATCTAGAAACAGTTATGAATATATCTGATGAGGTCTATGTGATGGCGCAAGGAACTGTTATTGCTTCCGGTTTACCGAATTCCATTTATGACAATGAAGTTGTTATTGATGCCTACCTTGGAACTCGCAGAAAGAGTAACTAATGACCACCCCAGTTTTTGAACTTAAGAGCGTCTCTGCGGGATATGGGGATGTGCAAATTCTGACAGATGTGTCGATTCAAGTACCTGCAAATTCAATCGTAACCATCGTCGGCCCAAACGGCGCTGGAAAATCTACTATTCTTAAATCAATCTATGGAATCGCAAAAGTTACATCAGGAGAGATTAATCTTCATAAACTTAGTGGTGAATCGATTGATGTTCGCGCGACTAAGCCCCATCATTTAGCTGACATTGGTATCGCGTACGTGCCGCAAATTGATAATATTTTTCCAACGCTTACCGTTGATGAGAATCTCGATGTTGGCTATAAGCACAATGGTGGAACACCTTTGCAAGAGCGCAAAGAGAAGTTGTATAAGCAGTATCCCGATTTAGTGATTCGCAAAAAAGATAGAGCAGGAACGCTCTCCGGTGGTCAGCGACAAATGCTTGCACTTGCTAGAGCACTTATGTCTGGTCCAGATATTCTGCTACTTGATGAACCTTCAGCGGGGTTGGCACCAGCTCTCGTCGATCAACTCTTTGATGAACTTGTGCGCATCAACGAAACTGGCGCCACCATCCTGATGGTTGAACAAAATGCTCGAAGAGCCCTTGAAATTTCCTCTTACGGATATGTTTTGGATATGGGCAAGAATCGCCATGAGGGGCCAGGCAAGGCGCTCGCCGTGGATCCAGAGATTGTGGGTATCTACTTCGGTAAGCGCTGACCCGCGGAAGTGAGCGTGTTTTCTTCTGCGTTCTTTGCGGTCGTAAAAAAGTGACCAGAATGTGATAAATAATTATGGACAGCGAGTGCCACCTCTCTACTACTCTAAGGCTCAACCCGCCCTCTTGGGGCGAATTACAGGCTTAAGAGAAATTAGGAGAAATATGAAGAAGCGTGGATTACTCGTTGCAATTACTTCGACCCTTGCGGCTGGAGCACTATTAGGCACTTCCGTTGGCGCATCTGCAGCTGGCGGCGTTGATATGAAAGTTGGAATTGTTCTTCCATTGACCGGCCAACTTGCAACATATGGCCCTCCAATGGCTAAGGCAGCTGCACTTGGTGTGCAGCAAGTCAATGATGCAATGCAAGCAGCTGGTGTTGCTGGTTCTTGCACAGTCGCTGGCACTGAAGATGATCAAGCAACTCCTGCAACATCTGTAGAAGCTGCAAAGAAGCTCGTTGATTCAAACGGTGCAAACGCACTTGTTGGTCCAATGACTTCTGGAACTACTCTTGCAGCAGCAGCTGCAGTTGGTATTCCTAACAGCATCATCATCATGAGTCCTGCTGCATCATCCCCAGCACTTTCAACACTTGGCGATGGAGATACACTTTTCCGTAACTATCCATCAGATGCACTACAAGCAAAAGCTGTTGTACTCGCAATGAGCAAGGCATTTGGAAAGAAAGCCCTTGTAAACGTTGGAGCACGTAACGACGCATTTGGTAGCGCGCTTTCTGGCGTATTCCAAACTGCTTGGAAGGCTAATGGCGGAAAGATCGGAACTTCAGTTCTTTACGATCCAAACTCTGCAACATTTGATTCAGATGCAGCAAAGATTGTTTCAGGAAAGCCAGCAGCTTGGTTCATCGTTGACTTCGAAGAAACCTTCGCAAAGGTTGCACCTGCTCTTGTTCGCACAAAGAAGTGGGATCAGAAGCGCACATTCATGACAGAGTCATTCAACAACGCTAACTCAATCAAGATTGTTGGAGCTAAGTACATGAACGGTATTCGTGGAACTGCAGCAGCAGCTTCAGGAACTGCAACAACTGCGTGGAAGGCTGCTTTTGAGGCAACCGTTCCATCAACTTCACAGACATTCGTAGATCCAGCAGCTTATGATGCTGCAGTTCTCGAGTGCTTGGCATCAATCTATGCAAAGAGCACTAAAGCAGCAGACCTTGCAAAGGGTCTACGTGCCGTCGGTGGTCCAGCTGGTGCCAAGATTTCATGGCAGCATCTTGATCAAGCTGTAAAGGCTGCAGCTGCAGGTACTAAGTTCTCTTACCAAGGCGCTTGGTCCGAGACTGATTTCGATGCTAACGGTGACGTTGGTTCAGGAACATTCGATGTCTACAAGGTCATCAATGGACAACCTGTATCAGATCCAAAGGCTCAAGTTCACTACAAGGGCTAATCCCTAACTAGTTAACTAGAAAAAGCCCCGCCGAAAGGTGGGGCTTTTTTCATCCCATCACAGAATGAGTATTGAGTGAGTTATATGGCCGCTTCCGAGAGAACGCTCCGAGGTTAATTTCATTCTTTGTATGTTCTCCGATAAAAATTAGCGGATCTTCATCGTGATTATGTCCAGCTTCTATATGTGAAATTAAGAAAGCCATCAGCTGGCCAACTGCCGGAGCATTTTTAAATTGGTTCCCACTCGTTCCAACTGCAACATAAAAGCCCGCGATAGAAGTTCTATCATAAATAGGTGTCCAGTCTGCAGCAACGTCATATACGCCAACAATTCCCATAGGGGCATGTGGAATTTGCAACGCCGGCAACCTACGTGCCGCTCTTGTTACTTGTGCCTCAAACCTTTCAGCAGTTCTATTCATATTCACTAGATCAACATCCTCAACCCACTCAAGTGGGTCACACTCCGGTTCGGTGCCGCCAACTAAAAGTGAGCCATTGGAAGTCGGGCGCATATAAGTTCCTAGGTCGACATCTCCGATGATTGGTCCCGGCAATAGCCCGCGAGGTGTATCGACTTGGTGAACTTCTTGACGCATAGGCCTGAGAGAAATAGTGAAATCATCGCCGACGCCGGCTAACTCATTAACTTTAGCGGACCAAGGCCCACAAGCATTTATAACAACATCAGCTTCTTCGTATTCTCCATTAACCCACAGGCCATTAATGTGTCCATCGGCGATATCAAACTTAGTAACTTCTGATTTGAATCTAAACACAACCCCTAATGTGGCAGCTGCTGCCGCAAGATTTTCCGCAGCTAATTTCGGATCATCGATATATCCGCCATTAGGTGTGTAGATGGCTCCTAACTTTGAAGTTGCTTCGCGATAAAAAGCTTCATCATTAATAGATTTCGGTGGCCAATATGAACCACTATCAAGGTATGTGGCGTTTGCTTCAAGATCAGTGCTACTCCACCTTTCAAACGGGATACCCGCTGCGCGAAAATGCGCTTGAGTTCCTTCAATCGACATTACAGGAACATCCAACATGATGACGCCAACATCATGCAGTTGTGTGTATGCGGGCAGATCAATCCCTAAATGTTCTCGCCAATTTTTCCAGCAATGAAAAGCCTCCCAAGCAAGTGCGACCGAATCAAAAGTTGAGTAATTAAATCGAACTACAGCGCTGGATGCACTTGTTGAACCCGTTCCAACTCCTGCGCCTTTATCAAGAACGAGGACGTCATACCCAGATCTCGCTAGCTCTAGGGCAATGGATGCACCGATAACCCCGGCACCAATGACGATTGCTTTTGGCATTCGTAGAGAATACCTCTTTAGGAGTCAGTTTAACCTTCAATGAAGTTCATCCACCCTGAGTCTGCGAGCGAAAAATTCCCAGAGGGACAGCGTGAGGAGTATTAGTGAAAAGCCAAAGAGCTTGATCTCTCGGTGACGTGAAGCCTTAAGAACGCGAATAAAACTAGTTCGATCCTTCTTGGAGAAAGCCAAAATAATAAAAATCAGCGACCATCCGGTTAAGTTGGAAACTAGGCCAGCAAGAATGCCGTTGTTGAGATGAATCGCAAGACGTCCATTTGCCCGAGATTGCAGGGCGGTGAGGGCACCGACGAAGAAAGCTAAGAATCCGAACACAGGATGAGGGTAGTGCCCTTGAGCGTTCTTTCTTACCGATTAATACTCGTTGGCGATGAAAAGTTCATCGGCAGGGAATTTAGTAAGAATGTGGATTCCTGTT
>CAIMSI010000013.1 GCA_903844115.1 uncultured Actinomycetes bacterium | reverse complement strand
TTATACAATATTCACAGAAGCAGAGTCCTAAATAAGAGGAGAGCCAAATATTTGGTTTAACAAAACTCATCTCGTGGTGGAACCCATGTTCAAATGGTGGGAAGCCAATTGACTCCATCGAGATTCCATCGATTTCATAACTTTCACTTACATCACTTGCCAGTCCAACCGCATAAGCGCGAGCTTCGGGCGCACTTGGACAAAGCGCATAGATGTATGAATCCCCAAAGGCATTCTTTACTGTCGAGCCAGGATTCTCACTTCCGAGCCGCGAGTTATGCAATAAAACCAGCCAAGCATTTACTTTTATACTCGAATCCTTAGTAAGCGCAGAGAGCACATCGCCATTGCCATTCACCGAATTGGAAACTGGTTTGATTGCGCCATAGCGATTGGAATTTGTCTTGAAATATGTTGTTCCATCTTCGGGAAAGTAGATCTTCCCGGTCTTCGCCTTTGGGCGGAAAAATTTACCTGCGTGATAACTGGCGGCAAGAGTTACCGTATTAATTCCAATTTTATTAAATTGCGAAACTGTTTCACTTACGCCGACTTCTGCAAAATCCCATGCGTATGAATACATCGACTTTTGTGGCTGTCGGCTCATGGGATTCCCTTCTTCTCATTTTTTCAGGTTCTTTTAGCGTGTGAGGCCGCTTCCAAAATCTCTTTCAGAAGCGACCTCACGACGTTTTGGGTTTAATTAACCCTTAATTGCTACCTTCGCAAAGACACCGCTTAGCTTGTAAGCCTTAGCATCCTTTGCAACCTTTGCATGATCAAAGGTGTTTGCACCGGTGATCAAAGCATTTGAGTAGACATCAGCAGGTGCAAGCAACTTTGTAGTTTGTCCCATGTCGGCAACAACCTTTAGATAGTTAGCCCATGCATCTGGATAGTGATATCCCCAACCTTTACCATCAAGGTAGGAAATCATGTGTCCAACTTGTTCTTCACGCATTGAATCAACAGCAAGCTGTGGAGCCAATGTTGCACCAAGTGCAGGAAGACGGTTGTAAGTGATCTGTGCTGCAGCACGTGGGTTGTCCTTAGCGAACTCCATACCCATTGCTACTGCGCGCAAGAAACGTGTGTAGAGATCCCTGCCAGCAGCTGTCTTTAGTTCAGATGCGCGGATGTCATAACCGTTTGATGGTTGCTTTGAAGTCTTCTTACCCATGATCCAGTCAACGTTGATACCTGTTGCTGCCCATTGAGCTGCAAGTCCATCCCAGCCAAGACCGGAATCGCACTTACCTGAAGCGATTGCTTGTGACCATGTTGGCCAACCAGCATCGATGATTGTTACAGACTTTGGATCAACGCCAGCTTCTACAAGCATTGGGTTGATGATTGCTGACCATGCAGGTGATCCCACGCAAATTGAGTGGCCCTTAAGGTCTGCGATTGACTTGAGTGCGCTTCCCTTTGGAACGGCATAGTTGAATACCTGTCCTGGGATCATATTGAATACAGATACAACTGGTACACCTGCATCAATTGAGGAAAGCAAAATTCCTGGGCTTGGATATGAAACGTCAACTTGCTTTGCAGCAACGAACTTAGTTGCAGCAGTTCCATCAGCAGGTCCAGCAATCAACTTCACATTGATTCCTTGAGCCTTGAAGTATCCCTGATCAATGGCGACGTGAAGCATGTAGTCATCCATTACATCAAGTGAGCCACGAGGTGACATCCAAGTAATGGTTGTCAGCTTCGGAGCAGCGTTACTAACAGTAGGACCAACAACTAGAGAGAGTGCGGCTAACGCCGAAACCCCCGCAAGCCATAGCTTTCTGTTTTTCATTTCTCTACCTCTTCCTGTTTGTTGTTAGCGGTTTTACTATCTGCGCTCTGGGTTCGGCATTAGGGCGCAATTCCATTTTGTTTTCCTTCTTCACATTCGCCATGGCCTAGACCTGCCAGCTCGCATATTTGCGATTCACGAAGGTAAAGAAGCTATAAAGGGCAACTCCGAAAGTTGCCACGATCACAAGTACGGCGCCAAAGTTGGCCATTCGCACTAGTGATGAGAAATAAACGAGTCGGTTTCCAAGACCGCCACCGCCACCAACCATCTCAGAACCCACGGCTGTTAGAAGTCCGAATATCGAACCAACCATGAATCCAACAATGATCATTGGGAGTGCGAAAGGAAAACGAATCTTGCGGAACAGCTGGAATTCAGTCGCACCATAACTCTTGCCAAGTGCTATCAATTCGGCATTCGTTCGCCTAAAGCCGGTAGCCGAGTTGATCATCACCATTGGCCCTGAAGCCAGCGCCACAGCAATAACACGCGGCGTCATTCCGAAACCAAACTTCAACATCAAGAATGGAATCAGAGCAATCATCGGCGTTGTCACCATGATAATGATGTAAGGCGAGATGAAAATATCTAGTCCCGGTTTCAATGTGACAAGTACTGCCAACGCAAGACCGATTGATGCGCCAAATGCCAGTCCGACAAAGAACTCTTGAACTGTTTGTAACAGAGGTTGGCGATACAGCGGGCCAAAATCATGAAAGAGGCTTTTGATAACAAGTGTTGGTCTGGGAAATATATATAGCGGTGTCTTTGTCCAAATCAGAATGAACTCGAGCAAAGTAACAACCAAGATTCCAAGTAGAAGCACCTTTGAAATCTCTTTGAACCCTTTTGCCCGGCGCACACTTGCCAACGCACTCACATCAACAGGTCCGCCACCTTGGATTGGAGCAACACCATTAAAATCTGGGATCTTCTCTGCCAAATTATCGGTAGCCATCTTTAGTTCCCCTTTCCGGCTTTAGAGCCTTCAACTTCAGTACGGATCTCTTTTAATATGGATATGAAATCTGGTTCGAATTGCAAATCAATATGTCGTGGTCTTGCAAAATCCACATCCACTACACGAGCAAGTCGGCCCGGACGCGGTGACATAACCCAGATGCGGTCGCCCAAGAAGATGGCTTCTGAAATCGAGTGCGTGACGAAAACAATTGTCTTCTTTGTCTTAGCCCAAACTTTAAGCAAGAACAAGTTCATCTCTTCACGAGTAAATGCATCAAGTGCGCCGAATGGTTCATCCATAAGCAAAACTTCTGGATCTTGTGCCAGCGCCCGCACGATCGAGCCGCGCTGTTTCATTCCACCAGATAATTCACCCGGATAAGAATTTTCAAAACCTTTTAGTCCAGCAACTTCTAGCAGCTCTTCCACCAATTCATGATTAATCGGCTTCTTCTTAATTTGAAAAGGAAGTTCGATATTTTCCATCAAGGTCCGCCATGGAAGTAAATTGGAATCCTGAAAAACCATTCCGATCTTGCCTGGCATCGGCGCATTCAAAATCTCGCCATCGATTTCAACGGTTCCTAATGTTGAAGGGTGCAATCCAGATAAACACCAGAGCAGCGTGGTCTTGCCGCAACCACTCGCTCCTACAACGCAAACAAATTCGCCATCTTTAACGCTCTCGGTAAAGTTCTTAACTGCTTCAACCGTTCCGCTTCCGGTCTTATAGATCTTTGAAACATTCTTTATATCGATACGCGATTTTGTGCCTTGCGTCACTAGATAATTCCCCTTCTACCCAGTTTTGGTTCCGTCTTCTACACTTCTAGACTTCACCTAGCTCGAAGGGCCACCAGTCGGTCGCCCAGAGGTCAATAGAACAAGGAGTCTTCCTATTCTGTCAAGCATATTCTCAGAATTTCTACCGCCGGCTTACGCCAGATCTGCCACTGGCTCGCCCGCAGGCCTGCGACGTCTCAATGTCGCGCGCGTTTTTGAGAGTGTTCGAGTCAACAGCCCAATCACTCGCCAACAGATCGGCGAGAACTCTGGACTTTCAAAGCCCACAGTTAACGAGGCGTTAGATATTTTGTTAAAAGAGAAGTTGATCTATCTCGGTGAGACCAAAGTTGAATCAATTGGCGGCAAGCCCGGACCAAAAGCCCAACAAATTTTCTATAACAACTCCCGCCTCAAAATAATTGGTATCGATATTGGTGGCTCTCGTATTAGAGCACTGCTCTCCGATCTAGATGGAAACATCATCGCAAGTTCCAGAGAACAAACCCCGCGCACCGGTGGCCGAAAAGAAATCTTAAAAAAGGTTCAAGAGATCACTCTTAAGTTGCTAGATGACAATCGTCTAAAGATCGCCGACATCGGCGCCATCGTTGTTGGAACTCCCGGCACCATCCACCCAGTTACCGGTGAAGTAAGAGTTGCCTATAACTTGCCCGAATGGAATAACTTCCCGCTCGCTAAAGAATTATCTAAACTTTTAAAAACTGAAGTCTTTGTTGAGAACGAAGCCCACCTTGCCATCTATGGTGAACATTGGAAGGGTGGCGCAATTAATTTAAATAACGCCGCAGCCATGTCAATCGGTGTTGGTATCGGTCTTGGACTTCTCATTGATGGCCAGGTCTATCGCGGCTTCAATGGAATTGCTGGTGAAGTTGGAAACCTCCCCCTTCAAATGCCCAACTCTGTTCAAGCTGAAACAAACGCTAACTTTGAATATCAGGCAAGTGCCGCAGGCCTTGAGCGAAACTTCCAAGCCCTCAAGTCAAAGCCTGAAGCAAAAGAAATAATCGCCCTCGCCAACGGTGAAGAAGTGAGCGCAAAACTTATCTATCAGTGTGCAAGCACCGGCAATAAGCTCGCCATCAAACTCGTCGATCAACAACTAGAACTGTTATCACGCGGTATTGCCTCAGTTTGCTGCATTACAAACCCAGAAGTATTTATCCTCCAAGGCGGCTTGGCCTCAGCCCTCGCCCCACATCTAAAGACAATCTCAAAGCAGGTTGAAAAGATAACTCTTATTCCACCTCGCATCATCCTCACCGAACTTGCAGACCTATCAACCGCTTATGGTGCATTGCGCCGTGGTATCGAAAAAGTGGACCGCCTGGCCCTTACAGCGATGCTTGGGGAAAGCGCTTAACAAATCTGCTAGTTACGCCATATTTATTTCGACGTTATCCGCAACTCCACCTAGAATATTTATTTCAGAAGGTGCAGTTTGTAGAAATGAACCAGGAACAAATTCTGAGACGGGACCGTGAAGTACAAGTCGCGCAATAAAGCGTTGCCAAGAAACTCCGCCCCCTAAATCGCCATCGAG
>CAIMSI010000012.1 GCA_903844115.1 uncultured Actinomycetes bacterium | reverse complement strand
CCGGAAGAGACGCACGCAATTCATGGCGGGGCAATTCCGATTCGCGTTTCTGGTGGCGGACTTCAAGGAATATTGCTTATAAGTGGTTTACCGCAAGTAGAAGATCATCTTCTGGGCATAGAGATTATGACTGAATTTCTTGCTCGTAAAGGTGAAACTGAGTGACCAAGATTTGGACCGCAGGTGAAGTTCTTATTGATTTGATTCCGCGCTCTTGGGGAAATGGCGCCGATATAGTTCGCGATCCTGTTGTGGGCGGCGGACCTGCAAATACAGCAAAAGCTCTTGCTCGACTTGGGTTTGATTCATATTTTCTTTGCGGACTTTCAAGTGATGCGTACGGTGATCAACAGCGCGCCGAATTTATTGCCGATGGAGTAAAACTTGATTGGGCTCCTACTCTTGCTGGACCCTCGGCTACAGCGCAGGTAACTTTGGATGAAAATGGTGGTGCTTCATACAAATTTGCTTTTGAAGGAACTGCAACGTTCTCGCCAGATAATTCGTGGCTTCCAGATCCAACTGATCCGCCCGCGGTATTACACGTGGGGACTCTTGGAACTTTGATAGAACCCAGTGCCAGTATTCTTTATTCTTGGGCACAAAAAGTAGATGCTCCAATTGTTTATGATCCCAATATCCGTTCTTCGGTTGAAGCTAACCGCGATAAGTATTTGGCAAACGTTATTAAATGGGCGGCACTTGCTCGCGTTATAAAATTATCTGATGATGATGCAAAGTGGTTGTTTCCTGAAAAATCCAAAGAAGAGGTAGCTAAAACTTTTCTTGCAATGGGTGTACAACTTGTTGTTGTCACGCTTGGAGCAGAAGGCATCATTGGATTTACTTCTCGCGGCTCTGTTCGCGTCCCTGGGGTGAAAGTTGATGTAGTCGATACAGTTGGCGCAGGTGACACGGTCGGAGCAATTGTTGTGGAAGCAATTGTTAGTTATGGAATTGATAATTTGCACGATGAATTACTAGAGAAAACGCTGATTCGCGCAGCGCAGGCCGCGGCAATTACTTGTAGCCGAGCAGGCGCTAAACCCCCAACGAAAGCAGAGCTGGACGAATGCTAAATATTGACGGACAAGAGATTTCAATCGCCATTGATTTAGATCAAGGTGGGCGCTTGGTTTCTTTGCAATGGCGCGATCTTGAATTTGTTTTGCCACATCGCGGAACAGTTGTTAATTGGGGTTGGTATGCAATGGCTCCTTGGGCTGGGCGTATTGCTGATGGAATCTTGATTGATAAAAAGGGTGGCGAACATATTTTGCCCACCAATGTCATGCCACCTCACGCCATTCACGGACTTGGATTAATGGGATCGTGGGCTGAAACAGGCAAGGGACGTGCGCGACTAGAACTTCCTGCGCCATATGAAGGTGCCTATGTTGATCAACACTTTGAGATTCTCGATGATGCAGTTCGTTGGACTTTGGAATATGAACCTAATGGTTGTGACCTTCCAGCATGGATAGGAATGCATCCATGGTTTCCTCGCGAACTTGGTCGCGGCGGGGATGCGGAATTGAATTTCAGTGCGG
>CAIMSI010000011.1 GCA_903844115.1 uncultured Actinomycetes bacterium | reverse complement strand
CTCAAGAGCCTCATCAATCATGTTTATTCCGCAGTCTCTTCAGCAACTACTTCAGCAACAACTTCCGCAACAACTTCAGGCGCAGCGGTTTCTTCTGGGGCTGTTTCGGAAACTGTCTCGGAAACTGTCTCGGAAACTGGCTCGGAAACTGTTTCGGAAACTACTGGTGCTTCTTCAACAACTTCTGGAGCAGGAGCAGCTTTAGCTGCAAGCTTCTCAGCGGCCTTCTTCTTCATTGTTGTTGCACCATCTGCAGGCTCAGCCATTGCTTCTTTAACCGCAGCTTCGTATGCAACACGCTTGTGTGGCTTCTCGGCGATGGTTCGTAGCGTTCCTTCGGCACCAGGTAGGCCCTTAGCTTTCTGCCAATCACCGGTAATCTTCAAAATTGCCTCTACGGCTTCTGTTGGTTGTGCGCCAACTCCGAGCCAATACTGAACGCGATCAGACTTCACTTGAATGAATGATGGTTCGGTAATTGGTGAGTAGCGACCGATATCTTCAATCTGCTTTGAATTACGAGCAGAGCGAGCATCAGCAACAACAATTCGGTAATGAGGTGTGCGAATTTTTCCAAGACGCATCAACTTAATCTTTACAGCCACGTTACTCCTATTAAAAAATTCGGATTCGCATGTTTCGACAGTGGGAGCGTCGATTCAATTGATACCCATATTGGTTGAATTTGGATAGTTTGGAACTAGTGCCAGGGGTAGAGGGCCCCGGTACAGGGTCGTAATTCTGCCAGCAAGAGCGGCGCATCCCAAATCGGGGTGTAAGACCGAATCAAGCCTCCTCGGCAGCCCGCTTTGCCGGGTTTCCTGAGCGTGATTTCTTCTTGGGTGGAGTATTTCCAGACGTATTTCCAGACTTATTTCCAGAAGGAACTCCCTGCGGAAGTTGCATGCCTTTTGGCAGCCCAGGTGCACCACCGCCATTTCGCATTTGCTTCATCATCTTTTGTGCACCAGTGAAACGATCTACAAGATTATTTACTTCAGAAACTTTACGCCCACTGCCCAGCGCAATACGGGCACGCCTAGAACCATTAAGAACTTTGGGATCGTGGCGTTCAAGTGGCGTCATAGATTGCACGATTGCTTGAGTGCGTACAAGCTCATTATCGTCGATACTTTCAAGCTGCTTCTTCATAGCAGCAGAGTTTGCCCCAGGAAGCATTCCAAGAAGTTTGGACATCGAGCCCATTTTTTTCATAGCCTCTAGCTGTGAAAGGAAATCGTCGAGTGTGAAATCTTCCCCGCTAGCAAATTTCTTTTCTAATTTCTCCGTTGTTTCTGAATCCATGGCATTTTTTGCTTGTTCGGCCAGAGTTTGGATATCTCCCAGGCCAAGAATTCGTGAGGCCATACGTTCTGGATAAAAGAGATCGAAATCTCCACTCTTTTCACCAGTGGATACGAACATGATTGGGCGATCAGTTTTTGCGACAATCGAAAGTGCGGCGCCACCTCTGGCATCACCGTCTAACTTCGTGAGCACAACACCATCAAAACCAACACCATCAAGGAATGCTTGCGCCGTGCGGACTGCATCCTGTCCGATCATGGCATCGACAACGAAGAGAATTTCATCAGGCTTTACAGCATCCCGAATATTAATTGCCTGCTTCATTAATTCTTCATCAACACCAAGTCGACCAGCAGTATCTACGATGACAATATTGTGCAATTTATCTTGAGCAAATTTAAGCCCAGCCTGGGCTACAGCAACTGGATCGCCAATTCCATTTCCAGGTTCAGGTGCGAAGACAGGCACATTGACTCCAGCACCTACTTGCTGAAGCTGCGTTACAGCATTTGGGCGTTGCAAATCTGAAGCGACAAGCAAAGGAGTATTTCCTTGCTTCTTGAGATAAAGCGCGAGTTTTCCTGCAAGAGTTGTTTTGCCCGCACCTTGCAAACCAGCGAGCATGATGACTGTTGGGGGTTTCTTCGCCAGGCGAATCCGGCGGGCACTTCCGCCCAAAATAGTTGTGAGCTCTTCATTAATAATTGTGAAAATTGCCTGGGACGGATTTATCCCTTTGTTTACATCCTCAAGTTGTTCAAGTGATCGCCCCTTGATTTGATCAATAAAAGAGTTAACAACTTCAAGGGCAACGTCAGACTCAATAAGTGCACTTCGGATTTCAGAGCAGACTTCATCAATATCACTGCTCTTGATGCGGCCTTTGGTTCGAAGAGCCGAGAAGGCTTTGGAAAACTTGGAAGACAGAGAATCAAACACGGTGGAAGAGTACCGACCTAAAGGGTGAGTAAGTAATTTTCTACCTGGTTGGCCAAGATCTTTGCCTTCTCCTCGCTCAGCGCATTGCCCTGCAAGTCAGTTATGTACAACGTGTCAAAGGCCTCAGCCCCCAGAGTCGCAACTATTGCAGCTCGAATATCCACGCCAAATTTAGAAATTGTCCGTGAGACATTAAATAGAACGCCAGGCTTATCGTGCATCCGAACCTCAATCACAGTCGCATTCGTAGCCACATCATTGATTGCGCTCACAACTGGCGGCGGCGTTGGGATACCAGGATATTTTCTAAAGTTGGCAATACGTTCATCTATTTTCTTCGAAAGATCGATCTCTCGGTCGAGCGCTTGGGAGAGCATCGAATGCAAGCCGGCCTCTGTAGGTTCAGGTGCGTAAGCATCAAGTGCCACTAGCCACGTCATTACAGCCGAGCTACCTACTGTTCTTGTTCTTGCAGATCTGACATCAAGGCGAGATATAGAGAGAACTGCTGCGACCATCGAGAGCAATCCAGTTCGGTCCGGCGCAACAATATCGATCACAAAATTCTCTTCACGACGGCTTAACATTATTGTTAATTCACCGCTCTGCGCCATCAACAACTGTTCCGGAGTTAATTCAAGCTGAGGAGCGGGGGCAACGCCTTGCATGGCGGACAAGCATCGCGTAACAAGGTCCTGGACTAGTCCAGCTTTCCAACTACTCCACGCGCTCTTCCCGGTTGCTTCACCGTCGGCAATACTCAATGCGTGAAGTAATTCAAGTGAATTTGCATCATGGATTTGAGAGAGTACAAAACTTATTGTCGCCGGGTCATCTAGATCTCGGCGAGTTGCAACTGAAGAAAGTAACAAGTGATGCTTGACCATAAGTGCAAGAGTCTCAACATCCTCTTTTGGAAAACCCATACGCGTAGCAAGTGGCGCGATAAGCACTTCGCCAAATTCAGAGTGATCTTTCTCGGGAAAACCTTTACCAATGTCGTGGAAAAGAGCTGCAATGAGTAGGAGATCGGGCCGATGTACTTTGCGAGTCAAGGCTGCTGCTCGAAATGCGGTTTCCAACATATGACGGTCAACAGTGTGCCGATGGAGAACATTTCGCTGTGGCAAGAATCGAACATGCTCCCACTCGGGTATCCAACGAGAAATGAGCCCTTCTTGATCAAGTGCTTCAAAAGTTTCAATCATGTGCTCGCCGGCACCAATAATTGTTACAAGGTCTTCCCTACTTTGCCGGGGCCATGGAATTGCAAGGTCCGGCAAGTTGTTCGCTAACTTCATACACGCATCAACGGTGAGATGAAGACCTTGTTGCGCGGCAAGTGCTGCCGCTCTCAAACCTAAACCTGGGTCACTTTCAATTGCATAATCTTCATCGATTGCAACTTCACCATTAAAGGTAACTAAGCCTTTTGCAACTGGCGCCGGCCGAGACCGTTTGAAAATTGATCTTGAAGCTAAAGCCTCGATTCGGTCCCAGGTGCGCGCTGTTGTGTAGTCAACAGCTCGAGCAGATCGTGCGACATCCAACATTAAATCATCAGCATCCGAATAATTCAGCAATTTCGCAACTTTGTCCTGCTCGGTAAAGAGAAGCTGATCTCGATCCCGATTACTCGTTTCGTGGAGAGCATCACGCACGTTCATGAGAATAGATTCAGCGGTAGCAACACGATCAAGGGGAACTTCAATTACATCAATTCGCGATAGTGCCCGCAAAGCGTTGATATCGCGCAATCCCCCACGCGCCTCTTTTAAATCAGGCTCGAGTAAATATGCTAATTCTCCAGATCGCTCATGTCGTTCATCCATGGAAGCTCGTAATTTAGGTAAATTCTTTTTGTATTCCTTACGCCATTGGCTAAGAGCTGCAGAGCCAAGATCATTGACGAGCTGTTCGTTCCCAGCGATTGGCCGAATATCAAGGAGTCCAAGTGCCACTTTTATATCCTCCGTGGAGGCTTGCAAAGTCTCACTCTTTGTTCGAACAGAATAATCTACCTTCTGATTCTTTGACCAAATGGGATATAAAAAAGCGTTAACAAATTCCTTGAGAACGCCTTCGGCCAGACCCGTGTGTAATATCAATAAATCTAAATCAGAACCAGGAGATAACTCCCCGCGTCCATAACCCCCAACAGCGGCAAGTGAAATCTCTTGTGAATCTATTTTGACAATTTTGAGAAGGGAAAGAGCGTCGTGGAAGAGGGTGTGCAGCTCTTCATCGATCTTGTCAGATCGTTCACGACGCTCTCGAGTACCCATATAGATACTTTAGCGAATGTGATGCCGGATGAGATCTAGTTAAGACTAAATCGCATCGACTCCGCGTTCGCCCGTGCGAACTCGAACAATGTTATCTACCTTCGTCGACCAAACTTTTCCATCACCTATTGATCCAGTTGATGCTGCTTTTACTATGGTCTCGATGACTGATTCAACGTCACTTGTGTCAACCAATACTTCGAGCCGAATTTTTGGAACTAAATCAACTGTGTATTCAGCACCTCGGTAAACCTCGGTATGGCCACGTTGGCGGCCGAAGCCACTTGCTTCTGAGACAGTCATGCCAGTGATGCCAGCTGCATTGAGTGCAGTCTTAACATCATCCAACTTGAAAGGCTTGATAATTGCGGTTATGAGATTCATTTTCTAATTTCCTTTCTCGTTTAGATTCTGGCTTATTGTCTTGTGAAACTTGATGTGAATCGTGATCCATCACTATAGCTTGAAGTCTCGTAAGCAGTCTCTGCATGTTGAGATAGATCCAAGCCAATGCTCTCCGCTTCTTCTGAAACACGAAGACCAATAGTCTTATTGAGAATTTGAGCCAAGATATACGTTGCGACAAATGAGTATGCAACAACCGCGACGACGGCAACTGCTTGGTGACCCATCAGTGTCCATCCACCTTTGTAGAAAAATCCATTTGCTCCAGCAGAATTTGTCATTTTTGTAGCAAATAGACCAATTGTGAGAGCGCCTAGAATTCCGCCGATAAGGTGAACGCCAACTACATCGAGGGCGTCGTCGTAGCCAAACTTAGTCTTGAGGCCTGTTGCAAGTGCACAAACTACGCCCGCCGCAAAACCAATCGCTATGGAACCCATTGGGCTAACGAATCCGCAAGCAGGTGTAATAGCTACAAGCCCGGCAACTGCGCCAGATGCTGCGCCTAGCGTTGTTGCATGTCCATCACGGATCTTTTCAGTCAAGACCCAGGCAAGGAGTGCAGCGCCAGTTGCTGTATTTGTGTTAACAAATGCAAAGGCAGATGTGGTGTTAGCAGCTAACGCCGATCCAGCGTTAAATCCAAACCAACCAAACCAAAGGAGCCCGGTTCCAAGAAGAACGAAAGGAACATTGTGCGGGCGCATACGTTCTTTTGGCCAACCCTTGCGCTTCCCGATAACAAGAATGACTGCAAGCGCTGCGGCGCCAGCATTTGCATGCACAACAGTTCCGCCAGCAAAATCAAGTGCTCCGAGTTTGAAAAGCCAGCCGCTCGGTGAGAAAACCCAGTGGGCAACAGGTGCATAAACAACTACGAGCCAGATCGCACTAAAGAGAGTCCAGGCGCCGAATTTCAAACGATCTGCAGTTGCACCGGTAATAAGTGCTGGGGTAATGATTGCGAACATCAACTGGAAGGCACAAAATACTAGAGGAGGAATCGTGAGCGTTTCAAAACCTGTTCCCTGTTGCCAAATATGGTTTAGGCCAAATTGATGAAAATCTCCAATCCACTTTCCAGTACCGCTAAATGCCAAGCTGTAGACACCAGTAATCCATAGGACGCTCACTACGCCCATCGTTACAAAGTTCTGAGCGAGCATGCCCAATACATTCTTGCCTCTAACCATTCCACCGTAAAAAAATGCTAACCCTGGTGTCATAAGCAGCACCATGGCGGCAGCAACAAGAATCCAAGCTGTATCGCCTGTGTTGTAATTCATTTTTACTCCTAATAACCTAATGAACAGTTTGAAACTGTAAAAGCGTAGGGAGGAGCTCGCCGTTGAGTTCGTGTGCTGACAATGCCCGCATAGCGTTACGCCAATAGGTACGAATGTGTTACAGAAATGTTAAACCTGCTCAAGTCGGCAGAAATTAACCCGAAATAAGACCTTCTATGTAACTTTGGGCCTCAAATGGGGCAAAATCCCCGATGCTCTCCCCTGTTCCGATGAATTTGATCGGAACCCCGGTCAGGGACTCTATTGCCAGAGCAATTCCCCCGCGCGCCGATCCATCCATCTTCGTCAGAATCAGGCCAGTGACCTCCACCGCCTCGAGAAAAGTTTTGGCTTGCGAAATTCCGTTTTGACCCGTGGTGGCATCGACAACAAGCAGGACTTCATCGACTGGAGAAACTTTTTCTACAACACGACGAATTTTCCCGAGCTCATCCATGAGGCCTTGTTTTGTATGCAGTCGGCCAGCTGTGTCAACGATATAAAAATTTACGTTTTCACTCTTTGCGCGCGATATTCCATCAAATGCAACAGAAGCTGGATCGCCATTGGCCTTTCCGGCCACCACTTGAATTCCAAGTCGCTGCCCCCACGTCTGGATCTGCTCGGTCGCAGCGGCTCTAAATGTATCTGCAGCAGCGATCAATACTTTAGATCCATCCTTTTGGAGTATCTGCGCTAATTTTGCAGTCGATGTTGTTTTCCCAGTTCCATTTACTCCGACTACCAATATGGTCGTTGGTCGATCAGAGAACGAGGAAATACCTCGATCGGCAGTTGAAAGAGATTCACGTAATGCATTGATCACTGAATCTTCTGCACTTGCACCAGTTTTGCGTGCAGCTTCAAGGATTCGAGTTGTCATAGCTGCACCGAGATCAGATTCAATAAGTGATTCTTCGATTTCTTGCCAATCGGAGGCAGTAAGAAATGCACCACCGCGTAATTTGTTGAAGAGTTTACTGAAAAGTGCCACGGTAAAAAACTTTAGGCGTTTTCGGATTCACGCAAGCGTTGTGAGATTACTTCAGAAACACCATCACCGCGCATAGTCACGCCATACAGCGCATCCGCAATTTCCATCGTTCGCTTTTGGTGGGTAATAACGATCAGCTGAGATTTTTCACGCAACTCTTCGAAAATTCCAAGAAGACGTCCAAGGTTTGTGTCATCGAGGGCTGCTTCAACTTCATCCATTACGTAGAAGGGACTTGGGCGAGCTTTGAAGATTGCCACAAGCATTGCAACGGCAACGAGAGAACGTTCTCCTCCTGAGAGAAGTGAAAGACGTTTCACTCTCTTGCCGGGTGGACGAGCTTCAACATCTACGCCGGTAGCCATCATGTCGTGAGGATTGGTGAGAACCAGACGTCCTTCACCGCCTGGGAATAGGCGCGCAAAAATTCCGACAAATTCTCTGGCTGTATCGTGATAAGCCTGTGTAAAGATTTCAACTACCTTATCGTCAACCTCTTTAATTATGTCAAGCAAATCTTTCTTAGTCTTCTTCAAATCTTCAAGTTGCTCGGCAAGGTAACGAAGTCGCTCTTCAAGAGCAGAATATTCTTCAAGGGCAAGTGGATTGATTTTGCCCAAAGTTGCTAGAGCTTTCTCTGCCTGCGCCAATCTCTTTTCTTGTTGATCTCTGCGATAAGGGATCAAATCTCCTGGAACAAAGTTTCCTTCTTCATCCTCGATAAATGTAGGCACATCGTTAATTGGGCCGTACTCACTTATAAGAGTTGCAACATCAACGCCAAGTTCTTCCACTGCCCGTGTCTCAAGCGCCTCAATGCGCATACGTTGCTCGGCACGAACAATTTCATCGCGATGCACTGAAGAAGTGAGTTGCTCGAGTTCAAGTGTGAGTTCACGATTCTTGCTGCGAACTGTCAAAATTTCTCCATCACGGTCCGTGCGACCAGCTTCTAGTCGCTGACGTTCAGCCATTGCCTTTTGAATTGAAATTTCAATTTGGATGAGTGCTTCATACGCCGTGTCAGCTGTTGCTTGCGCTGTGGATGCAGCGACTGCCCGCTGTTCGCGGCGAGTTATTGCTCTCTCCGCACCTTCACGTTCAGAGCGTGCTGAGTCTTCAAGTGCCTGCGCGCGAGCAGAGAGTGCGGTGATGCGCTCTTCTTGTGTACGAAGTTCCAAACGAGCTTCCACTTCGGCAGAACGAGAATGCGAAACACGAGAGCGCAAATCTTCTAGATCTGTCAGGTTTGGTTCTGCTGGTGCTTGTTGAGATTGGAATTGAGATGCAGCGGCAGCCAAATCTGATTCATCGGAAGTTCGTTGACTTGTCGCTTCGGCAAGTGAAATTTCTAAACGATCAAGTTCTGCCTGCGCGCTCTTCACATTTTGACCTGCAACAGCCATCTGTTCTGCAAGACCGGACATGCGTGCATCAGAATCATTGAGTTTAGAGAGGGTTGAATCATAACTGGAGGTCGTAGCTTCTACATCGCCTTTGAGGCGTGATAATTCAAATGCCAATTTTTCACATGTTGCACTCTTATCAGCAAGGGATTCACGTGTGCGTTCAATCAAAGCGTTGATTTCTATTGCGCTGTTTCCGCCGGCAGAACCACCCTTAACGCGAGTACGACTAACCACATCACCATCTTGAGTAACGGCAATGAGAGATGAATCAAAAGCCAATACAGACTGTGCTGCATCTAAATCGCGGACAGCAACATAGCGAGCAAGCAGCTGGGAAAGTGCACCATCCAAACCGTCTGAACGAATTAAAGAAGCAAGAGCTAAGACTCCCGATGGAAGATTAAAGGATGCAGAAGATGAATTTCCATCAATAACAAGAAGTTCAGACTGTCCAGCCGATTCACTCTTCAGCAAAGTCAAAGCACTTACTGCTGAACGCATATCTGCGACAACTATTGAATCTGCTAGTGGTCCCAGTGCTGCGCCGACTGCCGCTTCCCAACCAGAATCAACTGTAATAAGAGAAGAGAGGCGACCACGTACTTGTGCGCCGCTACGACCCGACATAATTGCTTCACCGCCATCGCGATGCAATAAAGATTCTTCCAGGGCCGCTAAACGTGCAGTTAGTCCAGCGCGATCGCGTTGCGCCGATTGTTCGCGATCATGTGCTGTATCAAATTCTGAAATCGCATTTTTCATAGCGTTTTTGGCACGTTCATGCTGAGCATCAAGATCTGGCTCAGAAGCATCTAGTCCTGCAATTTCACTTTCCAGAAGTGCAAAATCTGATTTAAATTGTTGAAGTCGAGATATTGCCTCATCGCGCGCGGTTGTTAAGCGTGTAATTTCTGCATTTGTAGCATCGATGCGCGAACGAAGACCATTGATGTGTCCTTCTTGTCGCGCTGTACCTTCGCGTTGATCTGCAATCGCTCGAAGTGCTGCTGAAACTTGATTTTCCTCGGTAGCAAGAAGTGCTTCTAACTCTCGAAGCCCAGCAGTAACGACGGTAAGCCCGCTTTGGTGTTCTTGTAATTTACTTTGAAGTACAGCTTGTTCTTGTCGAAGTGAAATGGCTTCCTGATCCATGGCTATGGGATCTCGCCCACTTGCTCGAGCTTCGTCAATTTCCTCTGAGAGGAAACGAGAGCGCTCTGAAGCCAGTGATTGAACTCCGCGGAATTTTTCTCTTTGAGCAGTCAATTGATAATAATTTTCTTGTGCCGAAACTAGAAGTGGATTTTCAGATGCACTAATGCGATCGAGTTCCTCTTCGCGTTCGCGTGATTCGCGCAGAGCATGTTCAACTTGATCGCGCCTGGCTCGAAGTGTGGTTTCATCCGCAACTTCCATCTCAAGTTGGGACTTGAGTTGAATGAGATCATCTGCGAGCAAGCGCAAACGTGAGTCACGAACATCGGATTGAATAGTGGAAGCGCGTCTTGCAACCTCAGCTTGCTTACCTAATGGTTTAAGTTGGCGACGCAATTCAACGGTCAGGTCTTGAATACGAGCAAGGTTTCCTTGCATGGAATCAAGCTTGCGAAGTGCTTTTTCTTTTCGCTTACGATGCTTCAATACACCAGCAGCTTCTTCAATAAAGGCTCGTCGCTCTTCCGGATTAGCTAGCAAGATTGCATCGAGCTGGCCCTGGCCAACAATTACGTGCATCTCTCGGCCTATACCGCTATCGCTTAACAATTCTTGGATATCAAGTAAGCGAGAGGTTTCACCATTTATTTGGTATTCACTTGTTCCATTGCGAAACAAAATGCGAGTAATCGTTACTTCCGTAAAATCAATTGGCAGAGTTTGATCGGCATTATCTATGGTGACCGAAACTTCGGCGCGACCTAACGGTGCCCGCCCGGTTGTTCCAGCGAAAATAACATCTTCCATCTTGCCGCCACGCAAAGATTTTGCGCCTTGCTCACCCATAACCCATGAAAGAGCGTCCACCACATTGGATTTTCCAGATCCATTAGGCCCGACAACGCAAGTAATCCCTCGCTCGAAGTTCAATTGGGTATTCGATGCGAAGGATTTGAAGCCTTTGAGGTTGATGCTCTTCAAATACACGGGGAAAACCTATCGGCTCAGGGTCACCATTCACGCCATTTGCCCCCCTCTTTGCCGAAGAGAAGCCTTTAGTTAAGGTCGAGAGTTGATAACGTCGTATGCAAGCTTTGCTGCAACCTGCTCAGCTTCGCGCTTACTCTTCCCGCTGCCCATAGGGAATTTTTCTCCGGACAAAATTGCAACTGCGGTGAAACTCTTATCGTGATCTGGGCCAGACTCTTCAATTTCATATTCTGGAGGTGTTAAATTTTTTGTTGCCGCAATTTCCTGAAGCGCAGTTTTACCATCGAGTGAGGCACCGGCTTTGCTCGCTTCATCGATGATCGGACCAAACCATTTGAGAACAACTTCTGCAGTCTGAGTGAATCCATACTGGAGATAAATTACGCCTACCAGGGCTTCTAGAGCGTCTGCCAGAATTGAATTCTTCTCGCGTCCACCACTGGATTCTTCCCCTTTACCAATGCGGAGAAATTCGCCAATTTTTAGTTCTCTCGCAATTTGCGCTAGCGCGCGAGTATTTACAACACCTGAGCGAATAGGTGAAAGTTTACTTTCATCAAGGTCTGGGAAAAGAGCATAAAGTTCTTCGGTAATAAGCAAACCCAAAACGCTATCGCCTAAGAATTCAAGGCGCTCATTTGTTGGGAGGCCACCGCTTTCATATGCAAATGAGCGGTGAGTAAAAGCTAGTTGAAGCAAATCTTCTTTTACAGATATGCCGAGTGTTCCGGTGAGGATCTCGTACATATTCAGTCAACTGCTAAATTAGACAGCCAAAACCTGACGGCGGTTATAAGTACCGCAAGTTGGGCAAGCTGTGTGCTGCAACTTAGGCTGTTGGCACTGACCACATGTTGCAAGTGCTGCAGGAGTTGTTTTCCATGAGCTACGACGTGTGCGGGTACGCGAACGGGACATCTTTCGCTTTGGAACTGGCATGATTTAACCCCTTTAATCTGTACACGATCGTGCTTTTACTAGCGTGTCAACAAGCCGAATTATTGCCGAAAGTGAAGAAATTGGGAAATCGGGGCCTGTGTTAATGGGTATTACTAGCTGGAGCCCTTCAGCCCATCCCAGCCCTCCAGCCCCGCCCAACGAATGTCGTGCTGCTCGTGGGCATGATCCTCGGGCAGCTCAAGCATTTTTTGCCCACAGCCAGGGCACAAGCCCTCGCAATCCGGAGTGCAAACGGGGTTGATAGGCAGGTCAAGAATCAACGCATCGCGAATCGCAAATTCCAGGTCAATGAAGTCACCATCCATATGTAGGTCTTCATCTTCATCCTCTACTTCAATCTCTTTTGATTTCTTTCGCCCCTTTTTATCATTTTCATAGCGATAGAGCTCGGTAAAAGTTTGCTCCACATCAAGTTCAATGGGATCAAGGCAGCGCGTGCATTCGCCAATGAGGAGAGCTGCAACAGTTCCGGACGCGAGAACTCCTTCACTCACAGATTGAATGCGAAGGTCTACGTCAATGGGTTCATCCTTTTCGACACCTAAAACAGGTGTACCCACGCGCTCGTGAACATCAAAAGTTAATTCGAATTCTTTCATTTCTCCTGGTCGCCGCGGAAGATCGATGCAGTTGAAGTAAAAAGGACCCTGCTCATTCTGTTTGCCGTGATGAGAGTGATGGGAGCTCAAATTTATTCACCCAGTTCGGACAAGAGGTGCTTATCTTCAACACCTTGCAATTTGTCACGACCACGCTGAACAACATCGAGAGTCTTATTCAAAATTACTTCAAGAGTAGCCAAACGAGAATCTATGTATGCCTCAATCTCATCACGCTCTTGCTTTGCTTCAAGTGCCACTTCATCCATGATGCGCTGTGCCTCTTGGCGGGCAGCAGCAACGATCTTTGTCTGCTCAACCATCTGCGAAACTTCTTCACGCGCATGACCAACAAGCTGATCGGCGCTCATCCGCGCTTCTTCCAAAATTGCATCTCGTGTCAGCAATACCTGCCGAGCACTTTCTAAATCAGTAGGTAAATTGCCTCGCGCCTGATCAAGAATTTCAAGGAGCTCTCCTCGGTGGACAACGCAACTTGCAGAAAGTGGGACTCCGCGAGCTTCTTCGACCATTGTGATTGCACTTTGCACTCGCTCATTAACGGTGAATTGATTTGCCTCGCTCATATCTACCTCTTTTACCTTTTCTAATTCTTCTAGATTTCTAGATTCTTAGGCTTCTAATTATTTGAGAGCGCTGATTTTACTCGCTCCACGAGTTGCGCGGGAACATAACCTGAGATATCTCCATCGTACGCTGCGATTTCCTTCACTAGTGATGAGGAGAGGAAGGAGTGCGCTGGCGCAGTGGACATAAATAAGGTTTCCACGCCTTTGAGCTGTAAATTCATCTGAGACATTTGAAGCTCATAATCAAAGTCAGTTACCGCCCGAAGCCCTTTAACTATTGCCTGGATCTTATTTGCTTCACAGTAATCAACGAGTAGGCCCGACCAGGATGCGACTGTGACGTTTTTATACTCAGAAGTCACTTCACGAATCATCGACATACGCTCATCAACAGTAAAAAGTGATTTCTTTGTCTTGTTCACCAGAACTGCTACTACAACTTCATCGAATAGGGAGCTAGCGCGCTCAATGATGTCTAGGTGCCCAAAGGTAATGGGATCGAAAGATCCGGGGCAGACAACTTTCTTCACGGCAAAACGCTAGCAGAGTAGCCGCCGTAGAACATACTCCCCTGCCCGTATGAGCGCACTTTCTCGCATTCCATGCCCTGTGGCCATTCAAATGGCTTGCTCTTGGATGCGCGCTCGATTGTGATTATTCCTCGCGGTTGAATCAAATTTCGCTCTTTGATAATTGTAAGGAGTTCGGTGATTTCGACATTCGATACGTCATAGGGTGGATCCATAAATATTATGTCGTATTTCAGTGCAGCCTCTGATTCAAGAAACCTTTTAGCACGATTTTTAAATACTTTATAAGTGCCAGCAGCGTTATTTACTAATTCAAAATTACTAGCCGCCAATTCACTCACTTCTTCTTCAACAGCATGGACGACTTCAACACCACGGGAAAGGGCTTCAACGCCAACTGCTCCGCTTCCTGCAAAGAGATCTAGAAATAAAAGCTCGCTCAATGAACCGTATGCCGATTCCAGTGAAGAGAACAAACCTTCACGCGCACGATCGGATGTTGGCCGAACGCGCTCATCTTCAGGTGAGATCAACTTTTTGCCTTTGGCGCTGCCAGAAATAATTCTCATTTAATCAACCCTTATCCAGATATGACGCTGCTTCTTCCCCGCGTAGTGCCTCAAGCTGGGCTGCTAATTCTGGCGTATTTTCCAATCCAGGATCGCCATCAATCATGCTTATGGCAACTTCTCTTGCCTGGACAATCAAATTTTCATCACGAAGTACTCGTAGCAAGCGAAGCTGGGATTGTGTACCTGATTGAGACTTTCCCAAAATATCGCCTTCACTTCGCTGCTCAAGGTCGATGCGAGAGAGTTCAAATCCATCCAACGTGCTAGCAACAGCTGTAAGTCTGTCCATGGCTGGTGAATCCTCAGCGGCTTCAGTCACAAAAAGGCAAAGACCTGGAACTTTTCCACGCCCAACTCGTCCACGCAATTGGTGAAGTTGGGAGACGCCAAATCGATCGGCATTCATAATCACCATGACAGATGCATTGGGTACGTCTACGCCAACTTCAATCACTGTGGTGCTGACGAGTACATCGATTTTGCCTTCAGAAAAAGCGCCCATGGTTTCTTCTTTTAGCTCTGAAGTTTGTCGCCCATGTAGCGGGGCAACTTTCAAACCTTTAAGCGCTCCCAGTGCAAGCTCGGGTGCGAGCTCCTCTACTGCAAACATTGTTTTTGGATCGGCAGGTTCATCAAATGTAATTCCCATTGCAGCTGCAACTTCTCTGTCGCGAGCAGTGATCACTCCCGCACCTTCCTCGGCTTCTGTAGCTGAAATTCGCGCCGCCACCACATATGCCTGGTGACCTTTACTGACCTCTTCGCGAATTCTCTCCCACGCACGATCTAAGAAATGTGGCTTATCAAGAGCGGGAACAAGGTGAGATGTAATCAGCGGACGTCCCGCAGGAAGTTCTCTCAGCGTTGAAACATCAAGATCTCCAAAAACAGTCATTGCCACTGTTCGCGGAATGGGCGTTGCTGTCATGACGAGTAAATGCGGTGGGGTAACTGCCTTAGCCCTCAGCGCATCCCGTTGCTCTACGCCAAACCGATGCTGTTCATCGACAACTACTAGCCCTAAATCATGGAAGTCAACACCTTCACTGAGTAGCGCATGAGTTCCAATGACAATTCCAGCGCTACCTGATGCGATTTCTGCCAGCACTTCTCGCTTTACACCAGCGCTCATTGATCCAGTGAGTAAGGCCACTCTTGTTCCTTTATCACTTGCTCCTAAAGTTCCAGCGGCTGCAAGTGGACCAAGAATTCGATTAATGGTTGAGAAATGCTGCATCGCCAAAACTTCGGTTGGAGCGAGCAGCGCTGCTTGGCCACCGCTGTCCACTGTGGCCAGCATTGCTCGCAAAGCAACAACTGTCTTACCCGAGCCAACTTCACCCTGAAGCAAGCGATGCATCGGGTGAGTGCGATTCATATCGCTTTCGATTTCACTGCAGACTTCGCGCTGCCCATCTGTGAAAGTGAATGGAAGTTGTGATTCAAATTCAGTAACCAGGCCGCCACTTTTTATAGGCCGAGGTGTGGCGGGAAGCGAGCGCATTTGCGCTTTGCGTTGAGCAAGGAGCAATTGCAAAAGTAACGCCTCGTCAAAGGTCAGTCGAGTACGTGCTCGGTCTGCTTCCTCGCGAGTAATCGGTTGATGTATCGAATGAAATGCTTCATTCAAAGTGGGGAAATTAAATTTTGCTAGTACATCGTCAGGTATCGGGTCGATAATTTCATCGATTGAATGCAATGCGACTTCAATGGACTGAGCAATTTTCCATGATGGTAATTTCGAAGTCGCCGGATAAACGGGACGCGCCTTTCCAGCAAAGGCAGAGGTTGCTTCTTCCTCATCCCCGCCTTCTGGCAAAATTTCATAGTCAGGATGTGAAAGCTGTCGCTTCTTGTTGAATATTCCAACCTTGCCGGCGAACATTCCACGCATGCCAACTTTCAGCTGCTTTTCCCGCCATGCTTGATTAAAAAATGTAAGTGACATTTCGCCCACACCATCGGTAATGATTACTTCCAATATGACTCGCCCGCTTGCACGTCTCAAATTGACCTTTTTGATGTCAGCAATAACAGTCGCTTCATCCCCTTCTTTGAGCTCGCTGATATCGCTAAGCTCCCCGCGCATGACATATCGCCGGGGGTAATGTCGAAGGAGATCTCCTGCACTCTTGTAGCCAAAAGCCTTCTCAAAGACGAGGGCAGTCCTATCCCCAATGACCCCTTTGAGGGGCGTATCCAGTGGACCCATTTTCCCCGGCTGGCTGTTCTGGCTCATCACGGGGACCAGTCTGCCCGAATTCGCCTTACGCAGCGGCTTTCGGTAACCTTCGGGGTCTAGTTTTTTATCGGTTTTCGTTTTATTTGATGAAGGAGTTCCACGTGGCATCCACATGCGATCTATGCGGCAAAGGCCCAAGCTTTGGCAACAACGTCTCACACTCAATGCGTAAGACTCGTCGTCGCTGGAATCCAAACATCCAGAGCATCCGCACCTTCATTGGCGGAGTCTCAAAGCGCCAGAACGTCTGCACATCTTGCATGAAGGCTGGTAAAGCAGTCCGCTAACCCGGCGCTTCTGCTCTCGGGTTACAACCCAAACAAATATGGGCACATCCCCGCGAATATTTGCTCATCGCGGATTTCATTCTCCATTTTCCAAACATTCTGAATCCTCTCTTGCTGCCTACATGGCCGCAATTGATGTTGGAGCAGATGGCTTTGAATGCGACATTCGACTTACCCAAGATCATGAAATAGTTATTTGGCACGACTCGACGCTGCAACGTATTGCCAATAACAGTGCTCGGATTTCAAAATCTACTCTGGCGCAACTTCGCAGTATCTGTCCAATTATGACTTTGGACGAACTTCTTGACCTAGCCATAGCGCATAAGAAGGACCTTGCAATTGAGACAAAACATCCTGTGCGTTATCGTCGCGCGATAGAAAAAGCGCTCGCTCGTTTACTCGATTCACGCATTGTTGAAATCAAAAAATCTGGAATTCAAATTTATATGATGTCTTTTTCTTGGTGGGCTACAAGTTATAACTCGCAATCAAAATTTATCGGAACTTTTCTCGTGCGATCCAGGGCATTTCTTCCGCTTGCTCGTTTTGCCACTTCCGGGCTCAATATCCAGATTCTGCGCGAGGGTTACATCCCGCCCGACCCTTCAAAGATTTTGGTCTGGACTGTCAATGAGCAAGATGACATTGAACTTTGTAAAAAACTTGGCGTGCAAGTCATCATCACCGATAACGTCCGCCTTGCTAAAAGTGTGTGAACCCTTGATGCGTAATTGATTTTCCATCTAATCTCACACCGCTACTCGCATTCACCCGCCCAATTTCAATCCAACCAACCGGCAGGCTTTTAAAAGTCCCTACAAAAACATGATCTTCCCCGCCATGCAAAGTGTGAATATCAGTTGAGATTTTTGATGAATCAATATCTATTCCCACCCCTGACGCCTGCGCCAGAGATTCAAGTTCTGCGATGAGCCCATCGCTGACATCCGTAAGTGAGTGAGCTAATGCGATATCAAGATTAATAATTTTTGAATAATCTACAGAGGGATACCGATGTGCCTTTGTGCGCTCATCGTGCACTCCTGATTGCAACAATTCAAGTCCTCGCGATGATTCACCAGGAAAGCCTGAAATTGCAACAAGGTCTCCCACTTTTGCGCCAGACCGAAGAATGGGTTGAGCCACTTGCCCAAACACACTAATAGCAATTGTAAGAATCGATGAACGAGCCAGGTCTCCGCCCACAACTATGGCGCCTACCTTCGCTGCTTCATCTCGTATGCCTTCGGCAAGGGATCTCAATTGCGCACTTGTGAACTCCGATGGAATAGCAGCCGCCACCATTAAATATTCGGGCTTTCCTCCCATTGCAAAAATGTCAGCAAGATTTGCGGCAGTACTTTTGCCGCCTATTTCATAAAGACTCGACCACTCGCGATTAAAGTGCGTACCTTCCACCGCCATGTCTGTCGAGAGTGCTGTCGCTCTATTTGTTGCTTCAACAACTGCTGCATCATCACCGATACCAACTCGAAGAGAATCGGGCGCGGAGGCAAATATTTCGGCAAGGATTTTCAGGTGTGATGCTTCACTAGTCACAGCACTCCCCTTTCATCCATCCACTCATACGCGGTAGCCTATTCCAGTCGAAAGGGCTCAAAATGGCAGTTCAGGCATACATATTGATTCAAACCGAAGTCGGCAAGGCTAGTAGCGTAGCGAAAGCGATTTCCGCCCTTCCAGGAGTGACCCTGGCTGAAGGGGTAACAGGACCTTACGACGTGATCATGCGCGCAGAGGCGCCCAGCATGGAAGATTTCGGCCGAGTGATTCTCTCCAAGGTGCAAGCAGTCAGCGGAATTACTCGCACGTTAACTTGCCCGGTTACCTCGCACGAGAACTAAAGTATTTAGAACGCGTTCTCTATCAGCAATGTAATGAGTGCGCGGTAGCTAGTCCCTGCTTCTTCCCATAACTTTGGAAATACAGAAGTCTGGGTAAATCCTGGCATCGTATTAACTTCGTTGATAACTATTGCGCCATCTGCATAAAAGAAATCAACGCGTGCCAAACCTTTGCATCCCAACGCTTGAAACGCCCTTACCGCGCTCTGCTGAATTCCTTTATATGCCTCATCTGGCAAATCAGCTGGAGAAACTATTTGAGTTGATCCATCGAGATATTTTGCTTCAAAATCATAAAATTCGTGGTTTCCAAGAATCTTGATTTCGGCCAGTGGAGAAGCAGTCACCACACCATCTATTTCCAAGACTGCGCACTCAATTTCGCGCCCGACAATTGCGGTTTCGATTAGAACTTTAGAATCATATTT
>CAIMSI010000010.1 GCA_903844115.1 uncultured Actinomycetes bacterium | reverse complement strand
TACAAAGGATTTTATTCGCGCCACCCGCGCCGTACTTGCCAACAAAATGAAGTACGTGAGTGCCTATACACCCGAGGTATTAAGCGAGCGTTCATGGGAGAGACAAGCAGAACGTCTTATCTCCATTTATAACCGTATCGCTCATGTTTCACCGCAGCCTCGCGCGCATAAGCAATTTGAAATAAATTAAGCTATTAACTAGCGAGCTGGGGCGCCTATTACGCGGAAATCAACTCCAGGAAAGTTGGCTGGATCTAAAGCGCGACGACCATCGACAACTGCTTTAACTCCAGGGAAATCCTTAGCTGTGAGAAGTTTGTATTCGCTGTGATCGGCTTGCAAAATCACAGCGTCCACGTTGCCACCATTTGAGCCAATCGCATACGGCGTGAATCCAAGCCGAGTGGACTCTTCATCGGTATACATCGGATCTTGAACGACGACATCAGCACCTTGTGCCTGCAAAGCCGCCACAGTTGCGAAAACTCCAGAGAATGCGGATTCCTTTACGCCACCACGATATGAAATTCCAAGTACAACAACTTTTTTGCCTTGCAATGAGCCAAGTGCTTTAGAAAGAAGTAAGACAGCATGTGCCGGCATGGCAGCATTTGCTGCGCGCGCGGCGCTTACGACGGTTGCTTGTGGGTCATTCCACAAATAAAAACGTGGGTAAATTGGAATGCAATGGCCACCTACTGCAATGCCTGGTTGGTGGATATGACTATAAGGTTGGGAATTTGAAGCAGCGATCACTTTTGCAATATCGATGTTGGCGCCTTCGGCAAATATCGCAAATTGATTGGCAAGGGCAATATTTACATCGCGGTATGTCGTTTCAGCAAGCTTTGCCATTTCAGATGCTTCAGATGTTCCTAAATCCCACACACCATTCTTTTGCGTTAGATCTGGGCGATCATCAAAATCTAAAACCGCTTCGTAGAATTTAACTCCCGCAGCGGTTGAACTTTCATTAATTCCACCTACAAGTTTTGGATACTTGCGAAGATCAGCAAAGACGCGACCTGTGAGCACGCGTTCTGGAGAGAAGACAAGATGGAAATCCTTACCAGCAACCAACCCGGAACCCTTTTCAAGGGCCTTTGCAAAACGGTTACGAGTAGTGCCGACAGGGAGTGTGGTTTCATAGGAAACCAAAGTGCCAGGCTTTAGTCCAGCTGCAATTTTCTCGGTGGCATCATCCATCCAACCAAAATCAGGAATTCCATCATTATCAACAAATAATGGAACAACGATAACGACCGCTTCGGATGCTGCAACTGCCGTTGTTGTGTCAGTAGTTGCAGTGAGGTGCCCAGAAGCAACAACTTCTTTCATATATGCATCAAGATGGGCTTCGCCAGGAAAAGGTTCTGTTCCGGCGTTAACAAGTTCTACAGTTTTAGGATTTACATCGCACCCGATGACGTGGTGGCCCTTTTTCGCGAATTGAACAGCAAGTGGAAGTCCAATCTTGCCTAGAGCTACAACCGCTATCTTCACCGTAAAACCACCTTTTTAGAGAGACTGTAAAACCTGTAGAGAACCTGTAGAGACTGCCTTCATAGAGAAATTACATTGCCGTTCTTGGAACTTTCAATCATCGCCGATGCCACGGCAACGGTTGCAAGTCCTTGTTCCATCGTCACAATTCTTTCAACCGCCCCAGGTAACCCAAGAACAGCGTCACGGAAAGCTTCGTGCTCTGTGCGAAGTGGCTCTGGCTTTGAGAAAGCGTAACGAATGACATCGCCCTCGCTCACGCCGCGAAATGCTGCAACAGAATCCCATTGCGTATCCACGGACGCATTTGCATAGAAAGTTAAGTCAGCAGTCAAAGTATCTGCAACCAAAGTTCCGCGCTCACCGGTAACGATTGTCAGGCGCTCTTTAAAGGGTGTTAACCAGTTAACCAAGTGATTTGTAATAATTCCATTCTCTAATTTACCGATCGCAGCAACCATGTCCTCGTGAGGTCGCCCAGACTTGTGGGCAGTTTGCGCTGAAACTGAAATAAATTTAGAGCGTGCAACCCACGCCGTTGAATCAATATCGTGTGTTGCAAGATCTTTGATGACGCCAACATCTGCAATACGTGCCGGAAATGGGCCTTGACGACGAGTTGCAATTTGATAGACCGCGCCTAGTTCACCTTTATCAAGTCTCTCGCGAAGTTGTTGCAGCGCTGGGTTGTAGCGTTCGATATGTCCAACGGCTCCAACAAGTCCTTTAGCAGCAAAAGCTTCTTGAATTCGCTTCGCAGCAGGAGTATCAACTGCAAGAGGTTTTTCAATTAGTGCATGAATTCCAGCTTCTCCAAGTTCAAGAGCAAGCTCTTCATGAAAAGCTGTAGGAGCGGCAACCATCGCATAATCAATTCCGGCTGCGATTAAATCTTTTACTTCAGTAAATACAGGCCGCCCACCCGCAACATTGTGGGCATCTCCCATCGGATCGCAAACAGCGACGAGTTCAACACCTTCGAGTGAACCAAGTACGCGAGCATGGTGGCGACCCATCATGCCGAGGCCAACAAGTCCTGCGCGAAGTGGTTTGCTCATTACAAAGATGCCGCTACTTCATTTACTGCCGAAACAATTGTTTCAAGTTCGGCTTGGGTGAGTGATGGATGTACTGGCAAAGATACGCACTCTTTAGCGAGCAACTCTGTTTCTGGAAGATCAAGAGTGAGATTAAATGACTTCAGACGATGTATAGGTGTTGGGTAATAAACACCAGAGCCAACTCCACGATCAGTTAGGCCTTTCATGAAGGCATCGCGCTTTTCTGAAGATCCACCGGGTACGCGAACGGTGTATTGGTGATAGGAGTGAGTAGTGCCTGGTTGAACAAATGGAACGACAACGCCCTTGATATGTTTGTCGAGGTAAGCGGCATTATCTTGACGTTGTTTTGTCCAACCCGGAAGTTTGCGTAGTTGCACGCGGCCAATTGCAGCATGAATATCAGTCATGCGTGTATTGAATCCGACAACCTCATTTTGGTAGCGAATTTCCTGGCCTTGGTTGCGAAGTAGGCGCAACATACGAGCAACTTCTGCATCATCGGTTACAACCATGCCACCTTCGCCGGCAGTCATATTTTTCGTTGGATAAAAGGAGAAAGTTGCGCAAATTCCAAATTCACCAGCGTTGCGCCCGTTCATCGAAGCCAAGTGGCCTTGCGCGGCGTCCTCAATAATCTTGATGCCATATTTACTTGAAATCTCTTCATAACGATCCATGGCAGCTATGTGACCGTAAAGATGGACGGGCATGATTGCTTTTGTTTTCTTTGTGATCAAGGTTTCAACGTGATCAGGATCCATATTGAAAGTCTTTGGATCAATATCAGCAAAAATTGGTGTTGCCCCAGCGAGCGCAACAGAGTTAGCAGTAGCCGCGAATGAAAATGAAGGAACGATTACTTCATCCCCGCGCTCAATGCCTGCAGCGATAAAACCAAGATGCAAGCCAGATGTTCCAGAATTCATCGCAACGCAGTGACGACCGCCAACTGTTGCAGAAAACTCATCCTCGAATGCTTTGACTTCCGGACCTTGTGCCAACATTCCAGAACGCAGGACGCGATCAACTGCTTCGCGTTCTTCATCTCCGATGATTGGTTTTGCTGCTGGAATCATTATGGTCCTTTTTTGTTTATTCTTGTTTATTCTTGTTTATTCTTGTTTATTCTTGTTTATTCTTGAACTAGTTTTTCGGGCGATACTTCCTTATACGTTGCGCCAGTTTCTGGACAACGAAAGCGATTATCTCCAATTTCTTCCAGTGGAAGGCCCGCGCGACCCACCCAACGGATGCGTTTTGCTGGGACTCCTGCCACAAGTGCGTACTGGG
>CAIMSI010000009.1 GCA_903844115.1 uncultured Actinomycetes bacterium | reverse complement strand
TCCGGTAGCAGCTCGTGCAACAACCTGCGTCCCATTGGGCAACGTGGAATCTGCTGATACAAAGTTAATTGTTCCGGCAACAACAGGAGTCCCATCCGGACGAGTGACATCTACCGTCACCTTTACTGGTGCATTTGTATCACTTGAACTTTGATCCATGATGTTCATTGTTGTCATCTCATCTACAGGCAACATATCTGTTTCATCTGGTATCCACGTATTGCGCAATAACTTCAGGAATTGAACCGTTGTGCCAGCAAAAACATTGAGATCTACACGGTTTCCAGGAACTCCATATTTTGAAGCAATTCCACAAGAGGTGTATTGCCACATTTGCCAATTTGCGGTGCAGTTTGCGTTTGTCCAGGCATGGGCGTAACACCCGACACTTTTCTGATTTGGCTGGGCGTTAGCAGGATTCAATGTGTAGTGAGCCATCCACAATGGATAAGTTCGCAGCTCTGAATCGCGCGCGACATTTTGCTCTAGGAAATTCGCGTATGAATAAATGAATGGCTTCTTCAAAGTTTTTGCTGTGACTGCAGCGAGCCAAGTCTTGGCCCATAGAGTTACATTCTCACGGCTCATATATTTGGAACAGTTTCCATTAGAAGCTTTGCGAACACAATTGTTTTCAAGGTCGAGTGACACAGGAAGATCGCGAAAGTTGTATCCACCCATTGCCGCCAAGCGCCAGATCACTTTTTGTGCTTGAGCCGTTGCATCTTTCACAATGTATGTAGCATCAGTGCTGTCAGGAAGATATGCGTAATAATAAAATCCCGTATATAAACGGGCAGCTTGCGCCGCCGGACGATCAATCTTCAAGTACTTATATGCCTGTGCATCTGCTGCGTCATGAGCATCCGCGCCCTTAATCATTACAAAGCGAATTCCAGCGGCATACATTTTTTTGAAATCAATTGAGGATCCAGATGGGTGTTGCCAGTAAGAAAGATCCATACCATGAATGTGATCTCCGGGACCTGCGGCAACAATGGCTTTAGGAGAAAAAGCCACGGCGTTATTTGCTACAAGAGTCAGGGCAAGACTAATTACAAGAAATAACTTCTTCACTCTTCGACGACCTGAAGGTCAATTCCAAAAACGGAGGTAATTGCCTCGTGTAGGAGCGCCGTGTGCTTGGGGTTGCGCGCTTTTGCAAAATCATGTTTGCCGCCAAATTTCTCGCTATCAGAAAAATTCAGAGTTAGGACGTTGGCTTCTAATCCCGCAAGCCTGGCATCAAAAAAAGCGAGCCACGCAATTCGATCACTTGCAAGGAGATAATCGAGTACCTGATTCCAGCGTGCTTTAACCTCATCAAGTTCCATGTGCCAATACTAGTTGACGCCTGGATTGCGTTAGCCTAGACACATGCGTGCAATCTATTTCACAGAATTCAAAGGTGAATTATCAGTAAAAGAGGTTGAGAAACCTGCGGTTCCAGCACTTGGTGTTCTGATTAAAGTTGAAGCCACTGGACTTTGCCGAAGCGATTGGCATGCATGGATGGGGCATGATTCTGATGTTCAACTTCCACATGTACCTGGACACGAACTCGCAGGATTTGTTTCAGCAATCGGTGAGGGCGTGAAGAAATTTAAGGTGGGGGACCGCGTCACAGTTCCGTTTGTAAACGGATGTGGCCTTTGCGAGTATTGCCTCTCAGGAAATGCTCAAGTCTGCCCGACTCAAACTCAACCCGGTTTCACCCAATGGGGTTCCTTTGCAGAATATGTTTCTATCGAGAGCGCCGATTTCAATCTCATTCCTCTTCCAGATCAGATTTCATTCTCAACAGCTGCTGCCTTAGGCTGCAGATTTGCTACCGCTTTTCGTGGAATCGTGGATCGTGCAAAAGTGCAACGCGGTGAGTGGGTAGCAATATTTGGTTGTGGCGGAGTTGGACTATCCAGTGTCATGATTGCAAAAGCACTTGGTGCAAAAGTAATAGCGATTGATATAAATCCTGAAGCACTAGCAAAAGCGACAAGCCTTGGTGCTGATTATTCGATTAATAGTTCACTCTTTGATCCAATAAAAGTGATTCACGATGTCACTGAATTCGGTGCACACGTTGCAATTGACGCTCTTGGAGCAGAGCAAACCGCCCAAAGCGGAGTTCTTTCTCTACGCAGGCAAGGCAGGCATCTTCAATTAGGCCTACTCCTCAACGAGACTGGGATGACACCGATGCCGATGGCGAGAGTGATTGGCTGGGAGTTGGAGATTTTGGGAAGTCACGGAATGGCAGCAGTTGATTATCCACGGATGCTCGAGATGGTTGCTTCGGGCAAATTGCAGCCGCAAAAACTTGTTGATCGGGAAGTTTCATTAGTGGTTGGAGCAAATGAGTTATCTCTAATGGAGAACTCTCCAAACGCCGGAATCACGATTATTAATCCTGCTATTTGAGTGGGGCGGGTCGGGCTCGAACCGACGACGACAGAATTATGAGTTCGGCAGCGACGACTGGGAGTAACACGACTTACACCTGTTTACGCTGGCAACTATAAACAACTTCAGTAGTGATGAAGCCCTATATTGGGGTGTAAATGGGTATCAAGTGCACGAAATGTGCACTGTCCTTTCAACGAGTGAGGCGGGTCGGGCTCGAACCATTTACTTCCTAATCCCTATGTAATAAAGTCATTTTATTGACTAACCTGAACACCCCGGTTCTCGCTCTGAGATTCCATAACTATCAAAAACGATGGAATGGAAGATCGCGAGCATAAGGAAGAGGCACTAAATTGAAGATAACAAAAATATCCACAACGGTTATTAATGCGAATATGCGCAATTGGGTAATCTTGAGCGTATTCACCGACCAACCGGGTCTTGTGGGAATTGGTGAAGCATCTTTAGAATTTCAAACGATGGCGGTTGTTGGAGCGATTGAAGATATTTCACCGCTAATAATTGGACAAGATCCACACGACACCGAGAAGTTATGGCAAATTATTTATCGTCACCCTTTCTTCAAAGGTGGCGTTGTGACCATGAGTGCTTTGAGTGGTATCGATCAAGCGCTTTGGGATATCAGTGCAAAAGATCTTGGTGTACCGCTATGGAAATTGCTTGGTGGGTTGGCGCGTGATCGTGTACGAATGTACGACCACCTTGGTGGGGGAAATTCAGATTCCGTTTATAACTCAGATACTGCGGAATCATTTTCTGAGAAAGTAAAGCAAACTGTCACGGATGGATTTACTGCGGTGAAGATACTCGCCATTCCACAGACCGCTCCTTTAGGTGAGAGCGCAAAATTGCGCCATGCAGAGGAACTCATGGGCC
>CAIMSI010000008.1 GCA_903844115.1 uncultured Actinomycetes bacterium | reverse complement strand
GGGCAACCTTGAGAACGAGGTAAATCTTCTCTTCGCCTTTAATGGTTCGGGTTTCTATCGCCTCAAGGAGAGCCGCTCCGTGATGTGGGTAAACAACGGTTTCGCCGACCTTAAATGTCATTGAGAAGGGCCTTTCGATAGCTACTGATGGGCCTTACATGTTGGAGCAGTTTAGAACGGGTTAAAACTGGTTAAAACGGGAGTTCCAAGGGACCAAGTCTACCAGCAATATGGGACATCTCTCCAGCCCCGCTTGAGGGTTGCGGCCAAGGCAAGGCGCCTAAAAAGATACGATTCGCCCATGATTTCTAAGAAGCTTGTAACAGCGACCGTCTCCCTGATCTGTCTTGGTTTGCTCTCAGGCTGCACCGCAGCTGGAAAAGATGCCCCAACCTCCAAGATCCGCCAAGTAACAGATGGCGTTGAAAGAGATAGTGGCGCAATTAAGGTTCGCGATTTCGTACTCGTTGCACAACCCGATGGTTCTGCAGTGCTCGTTGGAACTGTTGTAAATCAAGATGTGAATGCTGATGCAATTTCATCGATTTCTGCAAATGGTATTGCTGGAAAGATTACCGGCACCGTTGCGCTCGCTCAAAATGCGCCTGTAATTTTCTCTGGTGATAGCGCAAATGCCCATGCTGCATTTGCTGGATTAAATCTCACTCCGGGACAACGAGCAGATGTCACAGTTACTTTTGGAAAGGCTTCAGGGATAAAATTCAGCGTTCTTATTCGTGAAAAGGCAGATATTTTTGCAAACGTTGCTTAATCTGAATAACTAAATCTCGAACTTATATCCCAATCCTCGCACCGTCTGAATAAAGACAGGGTTAGCTGGATCTTCTTCAATCTTTGCGCGAAGTCGCTTTATATGAACGTCTAGCGTCTTTGTATCTCCAAAATAGTCATTTCCCCAGACTCGGTCGATGAGTTGAACGCGAGTAAGAACGCGACCCGAGTTGCGAATCAAGAATTCAAGTAGCTCAAATTCTTTTAATGGTAGCGGAGTATTTACACCCTTTACGGTGACAATGTGCCTATCAATATCCATTTTCACTGGTCCGCCCGTGAGTTGCGTTTCATCACCATAATTTTCATCGACACCACCTTGGCGACGAAGCACAGCGCGAATACGCGCTACAAGTTCGCGTGCCGAATAAGGCTTAGTAACGTAATCATCTGCGCCAAGTTCGAGCCCAACAACCTTATCTACTTCGGTATCTTTTGCAGTTAACATAATTATTGGCACAGCTGAGGTTGTGCGAATTTGACGACAAACTTCAGTGCCAGAGATTCCTGGAAGCATCAAATCAAGCAGGATCAAATCAGCGCCATTCTTGGCAAATACTTCCACCGCAGCGGTTCCACTCTCGGCGACTACTACGTCAAAACCCTCTTTGCTCAGCAAGTAAGCAAGTGGCTCCGATAAGGAAACCTCATCTTCGACGAGAAGAATCTTGGTCATTTGTGTCATGTAACTGTCCCTCCGACTTGTTGGTGTTCTTGAGTGTTCGCTTGAGGGAAGCGAATTGTGAATGTACTGCCTGCGCCTTCCACGCTCCATACAGAAACATCGCCGCCATGATTAGTGGCAACGTGTTTCACAATGGAAAGTCCTAATCCAGTACCGCCAGTTTCTCTACTTCGCGCGGCATCGACTCGGTAAAAGCGTTCAAAGATTCGTTCAAGGTCTTTTTCAGGAATTCCGATGCCTTGATCTGAAACTGCAACCTCGGCCAGTCCATTAACCTCTTTTAAAGTGACTGCAACTCGCGTGGAATCAGGGCTGTAATTCACGGCATTTTCAACGAGATTGTGGACGGCCATTACAACTTGTTCGCGATCGCCAAGAACTTGTGCTTGATCCATGGGAGAGAAAGTTATGGAGATTTTCTTTGCCTCCGAAGACATTCGAGTTTGTTCAATGGACTCTTTGATTGCTTCACTCATATTAAACACTTTTCCATTTTTCAATGGGTCATCATCTTGTAGACGTGACAAGTCAATAATCTCTTGCACCAAATCAGAAAGTCTTTTTGCCTCAACCTGCATACGACCAGCAAATCGTGTGATTGCATCTGGATCATCGGAAGCACCGAGGACCGCTTCGCTCAAAATCGAAAGTGCGCCAATAGGAGTCTTTAACTCGTGCGAAATATTTGCAACAAAATCACGACGTATGGAATCAAGTCTGCGCATTTCCGAATCATCAAAAATTAAAATTGCTACAAGTCCTGCGCTACCAAGTGAAGTAACTTTTACATAAAGTGTATGCATTCCTCCACCGATGGGTCCGCGAGGAAGTTCCATCGTGGTCTCCTGTGGCTGACCTGACCGCCTTGTAGCGCGAACGAGTCGAAGAAGTTGCTCGTTAAAAAGCGAATTTTCGCGAATGATGCTAAATGTCGAAATTCCAGAAGAAAACTGGATGACTCGCTCAGAGCCATCAATCAAAATATATTCGGCGTCAATTGAGTCCATAGCGTCTAGCAACTCGATGGGGACTTGAGAAGCTCCCGCGGTTTCAGAATAGGGGGCTTGATTCGTGGCCCGTTTCCGATTCCATCTCACGAGGTAATCCTAGTTAATCGTTGAAGTGAAATGACTGCCATGGGCATTTGTAGGCCTCAATTGGGGGCGCTGGCTCCCAGTATTAAACCTTCGTTCAGACTCTGTTAACAATAATGCCGCCCTCACGCGCTCCTCACAGGTACCCTTTGCTCATGCGCGATATGTTTCATGAAGAACTCGAGGGTATTAACACCAGCCTGCTTGGCATGGCTGCACTCGTAAAAGAAGCGCTGACTCAATCCTGCCAGGCATTGGTGAACGCAGACCTTGCGACGGCCGAGAAAGTCATCGCTGCAGATGATGCGATCGACAACACCCAGCACGATTTGGATGCCCGCATTATTAATTTGATGGCTCGTCAACAACCTGTGGCAACTGATCTACGCGTCTTGGTCGCCGCGCTTCGAATTAGTGCGGATTTAGAACGCATGGGCGATCTTGCCCACCACGTGGCAAAGCTGGCACGTATGCGCTATCCAAATAAGGCTGTGCCTACAGAACTAGAAGCAACTATTAATAACATGGGTACCACGAATGAACGCATCACAGAGAAAATGATTACTGTTTTGCAATACCGCGACTTAACTCGCGCACTTGAAATCGAAGTTGATGATGATGAGATGGATAAACTCCATCGTGATTTAATTTCAACTCTTGTTGGCGATTCTTGGACATATGGAATCGAATCTGCGATCGACATGACTTTGCTTGGCCGCTACTTTGAAAGATTTGCTGACCATGCTGTTTCCATCAGCCACCGTGTGTATTTCATGGTGACCGGTGAATACGCCGCAGAAGAGAAGTAGTTACTTCTTACCCTGATTTGCCACAGCTGCAATAGCTTCTTTTGCTGC
>CAIMSI010000007.1 GCA_903844115.1 uncultured Actinomycetes bacterium | reverse complement strand
TTTGATAAACCATCGCACATGTGTTCTGCGGTGAGATGCTCAAAGGGCGTAAGGTCGCGCGTCAGAATTCGAAAATCCATCAGATTCTCCGATCATCAGGTTGGGTAGTTATTGTCTCCTACTAACCTGGAAGTTTGCTCTTTAAAAAGAGAGAAGCGAGGAAATCTTTTCGATTTCCCCGCTAACTCCAAGCGTAGATCAGTTAAAGTGAAGGATCTGAAGCACTTTCCTGTGAGATTTCTGATTCAACAACTTCTTTTTCTTCTCTTTCCACTTTTTCCTCAGTGAGATAAGAGTGCAAGAGCCAGCCGATTGCCGCTCCAACGAATTGAGCCGCTACAAAGCGCAAGGCCGATGCTGGGGCAATACCTGAGGAGGATTGGGTAAAAATACGACCGATGGTTGCCGCAGGATTGGCAAAGGTAGAAGACGATGTGAAGAAATATGCACTAAAAATCCAGAGCGGAACGAAGGTGGCGACTTTGTTGGCATTCTTAGCATTTCGAAGAACTATCCAAACAAGTACCGCCGTTGAGAGAACTTCGCTAACAAGAAGATATCCACTTGTGAGTGCCACTGTTGAAATAGGGAAAATCTTCGTGCCGTAACTGTGATACATCGTATTCGCAAGAGCTGCTCCGGCGGCGCCACCTGCAATTTGAGCAATAATGTAAAGCCCAGCGGTGGCTGCATCAATTTTCTTAGACAAGAAGAGCCCAAGGGTAACTGCTGGGTTGTAATGAGATCCGCTGACCTTTGAACCAAGGCGAATAATTACTGCAAGCACAGCGGCGGCGGCAAAGCCATTAACCACTAATGAAAGCATGGGATCTTGGGTCTTTGTAAGGGCCATGAAACCTGCGCCAATGATAGCCGCTGCGAGCAGTGCGGTTCCAATAAATTCCATAACAAGAGCTTTGAGTTTCATTTTTTCTCCATTTGTTGGGATTTTTTAGCTTTAAGTACCTATGAGTGTATGGATAATTGTAAATGCAGCAAGGGAAAATAGCAGCCAAGCAAAGACTTTTTGGAGTACGCGTGCGTTTACTTTTGAGCTGTTATGAGAGGCGATTGTCGAAACCACGATGGCCCCTAAGCCTATTGTGATAGGAGTACGCCATTGAATTGTGTGCCATTGGCTTTGGTGGGCCACAAATGAGGTGAGGCAATTAAGAGTAATGATAAGAAGTGAAGTACCAGATGCTTTCTTATGAGGGGTGTTATAAAAGAGCACAAGAACGGGGATAGCAAGAAAGCCTCCACCGATACCAAAAATTCCTGTCATGGCGCCGATAGTGAGTGAAATTAGAATCAAGGCGGTGGGCCTCATCCGTTTTTCTGGACGAGCCTTTACTGGCCCGCGCAACATCGATGCACCGGCCACGATCATGACTCCGGCGAATCCAATCAAAATACTGGTATCAGGTAGGTGTTTTGCTAGCGCTGCGCCACCAACATTGGAAATAAATCCAATTGCCCAGATCGAAAATGCCTCACGAAATAAGACATCTCCTGATTTTATTTTAGGAAGTACTCCAGCAAACGCGGCAATGAAAACGATGGCTAGGGCGGCAGTTGTTGCTTGGGCTGCTGAGAAATGAAAAAGGTAGAGCAAGATTGGGACGGAAATCATCGCCCCGCCAGCTCCGACGAAGCCCAGTACGGCTCCGATGAAAGCACCGCTCATCAGGGCCAGGATCATGGCTCAATCCTCTCACTGGCTCTCAGCTACTCGGGCCTACTCGGGCCTACTCGGGTTGATTAGGGCGGAGCTTGCACTTGTCGGTACCCCCAGTTATCTTTCGAACATATGTTCGAACAACCTGCCTCCGCCCCTGAACCTCGCGTGCTGGCGCCTGAGGGTGAACCCATCGAGTTCATCTATCGCGGCCACCGCTTTCACATCCATAACATCTTGTCGCGTTGGCAAGAATCAGGAGGATGGTGGAATCGCATTAGCGATGGAGCTCTTCATAACTCGGCACATCTTGAACAATCGATCTTCAATGATGGGGGCCGGGCCATTTGGCGGGTAGAGGCTGCCCCTGTGGGTGCGCTCGCTACCTTTGAAATTGAACTCGATGAGCTCACCGGCAAATGGATTATTCGTCCCACCTCTCGGCCTGCATAACCTAAATAAATAAATAAAAATGTTTACACACCTTCATGTAGCAAGTGGCTACTCATTTAAATATGGCACCGCTTCTGCTGGACAATTAGTAGAGCGTGCTGCTGAATTTGGGATGAGCGCTCTTGCTCTTACTGATCGGGATGGAATGGCAGGGGCTATTCGTTTCGTTCAAGAATGCGAATCCCATGGGGTCGCCCCCATCCTCGGAGTCAATCTCAGTTTTTTACAGAAGAAATATCGCATCACTCTTTTAGCCCAAGCTGGTTCACTGCCGGCGCTCTATCGATTAGTGAGCGCTGTTAATAGAGATACTGCAAATGAAAAAGTTCTTACTTTCGAAACTTTAGAAAAGTTCTCGCAATATTCTTCTCAGATACTTGCTCTTCACGGGCCTGATTCATACCTTGCATCCACTATCGCTGCCAGGCGTGATGAATCGGCGCTCTCTATTTTCCACTCTGCAAAAGAACTCTTTGCTGATCAAGCTATCGAAGTTATTTCACACCGCTCAAAAGGGGATGGGCCTTTTTCAATAGCTCATGCAGCAAAGCTCTTAGGATTTGCCCGGAAGCACGATATCCCTGCAGTGATTTCCAACGCTGTACGAATGCTCGATCGTACGGATGGACCTGTCGCTGATGTCCTTGATTCGGCCAGGCTTCTTGTGCCGCTGCACCAGCGCCATATTGAACGGAGTAACTCCGAGGCTTATCTTAAGAACGAAGCAGAGATGGCTTTGATTGCTGATGAGGTATCTCGTGCGGCAGGGGAGAGCAACGGCCGACTACTTCTTCGCACAACATCAGAATGGGCAGAGCGTGCAATTCTTTCCCCACGTCGTGATGTAGGAATTGGATCTATTCATTTGCCAGAACCCCAGATGTTTGGCGCCCAACGCCACGAAGAGCTTGCTGAACAGTTGCGGCGGCGCAGTGAATCAGGTCTACATCGTTATAGCGGAGCGCTATCGGTCCAAGCAGCGCAGCGACTAGAAGAAGAACTCGCAACAGTTCGAACCTTGGGATATGAAGCATATTTTCTTGCCGTTGCGGATATCGCAGATACTGCACGGTCGAAAGGAATTCGTGTTGCTGCTCGTGGCAGTGGAGCAGGCTCTTTGATCTGTTATCTCTTAGGGATCTCTGGAGTTGAACCCATGAGCCAGGGTTTATTGATGGAACGTTTCTGCTCAACTCTTCGCAATGAACTTCCTGATATTGATATTGATGTGGAATCAGCCAGAAGGCTAGAAATTTATGATGCAATTTTTGAACGTTTTGGGCCAGAGCGCACAGCCACTGTTTCAATGGTCGAGACGTATCGTGCGCGTCATGCGATTCGCGATGTTGGCGCCGCTTTAGGAATTTCACCCATGGAGATTGATTTAATTGCAAAATCACTTCCACATATCCGTGCTCGTAATATCGGCAAGGCTTTAGAAAATTTACCTGAACTCAAGAACCTCAAACTCGATACACCGCTTATGAAGACCGCCATCCATCTTGCCGGTCGGTTGGATGGACTGCCACGGCATCTTTCTATGCACCCGTGCGCTGTTCTTCTTTCAGATAAGAAGCTTTTAGATATTGCTCCTACTGAAATTAACGCCAGTGGATACCAGATGGTTCAATACGATAAAGATGATGTGGAAGCGGTCGGCTTACTAAAGCTCGATGTGCTGGGTGTGCGTATGCAATCAGCAATTGCGTACTCTCTTCAAGAAATTGAAAGGGTAGAAGGCACAAAAATCGATATCGATGCGATTGCCTTAGATGATTCACTTACTTTTGATCTTATTAAATCCACTAGGACCTTGGGTCTTTTCCAAATCGAAAGTCCTGGTCAGCGCGAGCTTGTAGGAAAATTTGCACCCCAAACATTTACTGACTTGATTATTGATATCTCACTTTTTCGCCCTGGCCCAGTAAAAAGCGACATGATTACGCCATTTATTAATACGCGCCATGGCTTTAGAAGTAAGCCAGTCATCCACCCAGATCTTGATGAGATTTTGCATGAGACTGAAGGCGTCGTTGTTTTCCACGAGCAGGTAATACGCATTATTGCTCTCATGACTGGTATTTCACTTGCACAGGCTGACGAGAAGAGAAGGGAACTAGGAACTTTCGAAAGCCAGCAAGAAGTATGTGACTGGTTTTATCCGGCTGCAATTTCACAAGGATATGAGCTTTCACTGATCACGCAGGTCTGGGAGATTCTTCGAGCTTTTGCATCTTTTGGGTTTTGCAAAGCTCATGCTGCAGCTTTTGCTCTTCCTACATATCAATCAGCATGGCTTAAGAGCCATCACACAGCTGCGTTTCTTGCCGGAGTTCTTACTCATGATCCGGGCATGTATCCCCGGCGAGTTATCGTAGATGAAGCACGCCAGTGGGGAATTGAGATTGCCCCGATAGATATTAATCGCTCGGAGAAAAGTTATTGTGTTGAGAAAGTTAATGTTGATGGAGCTCGTCCACCTTATGAAGCGCCTAATACCGCGAGTACCGGCGCCATACTTACTTTGCCTGACGCTAGAGGATATGCAATCCGGATGGGACTTGCAGATATACAGGGCGCCAATGAAAAAGAAATTGATTCGATACTTGCCAATCGTCCTTACGTAGATCTTGCTGATTTCACTCATCGGTCTGGGGCATCTGCCCCCACAACAAAGGCGCTCTTACTTGTAGGAGCATTTGATTCACTCTATGTCGGTCAAGGAATTAATCGCCGAGATCTTCTTCTGCATTTTCATGATTTAGATAAATTTGGCCGCAATAAAGGTGGTGGGCAGATGGCTCTGCAATTAGTTCCTTCCACTCTAGAAGCAAGCGGTCTTCCAGATCTCACTCCAGCAGAGCGAATACGACATGAAGTAGACCTTACGGGTATGGATATCTCACATCACATGATGGAGTTTTATGGAGAATTTCTTAATTCCGTTGGCGCCATCCGTTCTTCAGATCTCATCCACCAGCGTTCTGGTGCCACTGTTCTTGTGGCGGGAGTGAAAGTTGCTCTTCAAACTCCACCCGTTCGCTCTGGCAGACGAGTCATGTTTCTTACTCTCGATGATGGTTATGGCTGCAATGATGTGACTTTTTTTGAAAATGTTCAAGGTGATCATGCCAACTTGCTCTATCACTCATGGCTCTTCTTAGTGCGCGGAGTTGTGCGAAAAACTGGCGCACGAGGTATCTCTTTGAGAGCTTTATCCGCGTGGGAATTGGGTGAGTCATATTCCAAGTGGCGTAGCCTTTCAGAAGTGAACGAAATGAAAGTGGGGGATACAGGTGAGTGAAGAAGCTACATCAGTAATCTTCTCGACCATCCTTCACATCGACATGGATGCTTTCTACGCTTCCGTTGCCGAACGCGATGATCCAACTTTGAAAGGCAAGCAAGTTGTCGTTGGCGCGGGCGCACGAGGTGTGGTTCTTTCCGCAAATTATGCAGCCCGCAAATTAGGAATTCGCGCAGCGATGCCCGTGAGCCGAGCACAACGAATGGCACCCCAAGCAATATTTATCGCACCCGATCACGCCCGCTACAGTGAAGTTTCCTCACATGTGATGGAAATTTTTCATTCTTATACGCCACTTGTTGAGCCGATTTCACTCGATGAGGCATTTCTCGATGTAACCGGTTCGCATCGACTCAAAGGTACTGGCAGAGAAATTGGTGAACTTATTCGCAAGGAAGTTTTTTCGAGTCAAGGAATAACATGCTCTGTTGGAATTGCTTCAACCAAGTTCATTGCAAAACTTGCTTCCCAACATTGCAAACCAGATGGCTTACTAGAAATTGGACCCGACCGAGTTTTGGAATTTCTTCATCCACTTCCCGTCAGTGCTATTTGGGGAGTTGGGCCAAAAACAAATGAAGAACTACAACGACTTGGTTTACGAACAGTTTCTGATATTGCGCATACTCCTCGTTCAACCTTAATACGAGCACTAGGTGAAGGAGCGGGAGCTTCCCTTTACGAACTTGCATGGGGAAGGGATTATCGAGATGTAACACCAGATGAACCAGATAAAAGTATTAGCGCCGCTGAAACATTTGCCGAAGATCTCGATGACCCGGATGAAATATTGCGCGAGTTCTTACGTTTAATTGAAAAGGCCACTGGGCGAATGCGTGCCCGAGATTTGGCTGCCCAAACTATTTCCATCAAAGTCCGCTTTGCAGATTTCAAGACAATCAGTCGCTCCAAGACCGTGGACCTGCCGGTTTCAGGAGTTCAGGAATGTTATGAGGTTGTGAAGAAGCTTTATCTTGCTCTGAAACTAGACCGAGCACGATTACGTTTGGTGGGCGTTGGCTTAGAAAATCTGATCGATCAGTCAGGCGCCCCCCAGCAATTACAGCTTGGCGAGCGTGAAAAGGGGTGGCGAGAAGCTACTGAGGCCATCGATCGGGCCACGGCGCGCTTTGGAACGGGCAGTGTGCGGCCCGCGCGGCTGGTAGACCCCGAAGACCTGTCCTATTCTTAGCCCGTGCCACTTTCCGAACATGAACGCAAACTACTCGCCGAGATGGAAGCCGCTCTCGAGCAGGATGATCCACGCCTCGTATCTACTCTGAGTGGAAAAATTCGCACTCCTCAAAGTGGTCGAGTCCTTTCAGGCGTGATTGCTCTCTTTGGTGGAATGGCAATTCTCCTTACTGGCTTAATTGCCCAGCTACCACCTTTGGGAATTGCTGGATTTATTATTTCTCTTATCGGAACATTTCTCATTATTTCTAATTTCTCTGCAACTAAATTAAAGAGTGCAACCTCCACAACATCAGGTGGCAAGAAACAAAAGAAGGCTTGGGGAGATCGACTTGAAGAGCGTTGGGATCGTCGCAACTTCGATAAGTAAGAAAAATTAACGCATAATTTATCGCATGAAAAGCAGAGTTAATCTGCGGGTAGTGAAGTACAACCCAAAAATAATCATCACGACAAAATAAAGGATATGTGGGATGAGTGCTGCACTAAATATCCCTAATGAAACTGAGCGAATTAGCGCAACCCCATGCCAAAGTGGGAGCACCTTGATAAAAGCTTGCAGCCATCCAGGATAAATACTTAGTGGATAAAACGATCCAGAAAATAAAAACATTGGGAGCAATACAATATTAATGAGATTCATTTGCTCAAAGGATTTCATGTATGTGGTGACAGCCATTCCGACCGCAGCAAATCCAAAAGAAATAAGTACTGCGCAAGGGATGGCGAGTAAAGCCCAAGGAGTTGTGATCAAACCGACCCCGCCGAGAATCGACATGAAAGCAATTGCGTAAAGCATGCCTCGCAGCAGGGCCCACCCAATTTCACCAAGTGCCACATCTAATGGTCCAAGGGAAGTGGCAAGCATTCCTTGGTAAACCCGATCAAATCTTAATTTGAAGAAGACATTCCAAGTGGCGTCATAAATCGCACCGTTCATGGCGCTCGTTGCGAGCAAAGCGGGAGCAATGAAAGCCGCGTATGAAACAAAGTGGCCGGGAGCAACTTCAATTTTCCCAATAAGTTTTCCAACTCCAAAACCAAATGAAACAAGGTATAGAACTGGCTCAAGAAAACCAGTAGCAACAACTATCCATGTCGATGATCTAAAAGCTAGATATGAGCGCTCGATAATTGTTCTGGCTCGCCCAGAGTAAACAGATTCACCTCGGCGTCCAATGCGCGCTTCTGCGATTGCTACAGCTGCTGATGTAATCATTTGGATAACCGGTATTCAAATCGGTTGAATGCCCATAAGAGCCCACCTACGAGCATCGCCGCCAGATATGCGAAGTGAATGAAAATCATTGTCCCTGAAATATGGTGTCCGTAACTGACCCAACGTCCCAGCTCAGTGGAATGCCACAACGGGGAAATCCACCCAATTGCTTGCAAAACAATAGGCATAGAAGTTAGTGGGTAAAAGGTTCCGGAGAAAAGAAAGAGCGGCATAATCAATAAGCGCCCCATTAGATTGAGAAAGAGGTCATCGTTTTCTGAGGCAGCAGCAGCTGCCAGCATGACGGCTGCAAAACAAGCCGCGGCATAGAAGGAGGTAAGCATCATGGGCCAGGCTCGACCAGGCTGTACCGCGCCAAATGCAACAAGGACTGCAAAGTAGATCAGAATCGAACCAATCGTTCTTAGCGCTGATGAAAAATATGTGCCAAGTGCAATCTGGCGCCCACCTAATGGAGTGGCGTTCATAGCGAAGTAAGTCTTATCCCATTTGAATCCTTGCAAGACTGGGAATGTAACTTCGCTCATGAAATCTTGAATAGCAACCGCTGCAAGGAGTGCGGGAGCAAGAAAGACAATGTATTTTTCACCATCGATACCGGCAGTACCCGCTCGTGCGTTTATGAAAGTACCAACGCCGATACCCAGGGACATTAAGTAGAAAAAAGGATTAAGCAAGGAGCTTGTGAGAAGGGAAAGTATCCATTTTGCCATTGTGCGCAAACGTGCTTCCACAACAAATAAAGTGCCTAGGCGGATTGCACGGTCTACATCTACGACAATGAGAGAACCTTGCCGCGTAAGGGTTTTATTCGACCCTTTTCTCAAATTGCTCAAATTGCTCAAGTTACTCAACGAGAGTACGTCCTGTTAGTCGTAGGAATACATCTTCAAGTGAACTCCTGCGGACAAGTGACGTAACTGGATGGAGTCCGGATTTATGAATTTCTTCCAGTACTTTTTCAGCATCATCTGCATACATTAAAATGCGGTCGGGAAGTACTTCGATGCGTGCACACAGTGCACCCAGTTGCTCGGATACTTCAGCATTTCGCTCAGAACCGAAACGCACCTCCAAAACTTCTTTTGTAACATATTTTTTGATTAATCCTGCAGGGGAGTCCTCGGCCATGATTGAACCTTTATCTAGGACCATCAAACGGTCACACAATTGTTCAGCTTCATCCATGTAGTGAGTGGTGATAAGTAAGGTCACACCTTGTTCTTTTAAACGAAATAGCCGATCCCAGAGGATATGACGTGCTTGTGGATCAAGTCCTGTTGTTGGTTCATCGAGCATCAATATTTCTGGTTCGCTGATAAGTGCGCGCGCAATAGTTAGACGACGTTTCATGCCGCCGCTTAGCATTTCAACTTTTGCATCGCGCTTCTCAGTTAGTTGCGCAAAATCAAGTAGCTCCTCGATTTTTGCGTTGATAAATTTTCTTGAAAGTCCAAAATATCGACCGTATATATATAAATTGTCAGTGACGCTCAGCGCCTGATCCAAATTATCTTGTTGAGGCACAACACCTAGATGAGCACGAATTTCTGGACCCCGGTCGGCTGGGTCTTTGCCAAGGACGGTGATTTCACCGGATGTGCGAGTCAATGTGGCAGCGATGATTCTCATAATTGTGGATTTTCCGGCGCCGTTCGGGCCTAGAAAGCCAAAGGACTCTCCTTTATGAACGCTGAAATCAATGCCGTTGACCGCCACAAAATCGCCATAGAGCTTGGACAGGCCCTTGGCCGTAATCAACTCATCCGATTTTTCAGTAGGCACGGCGTCAGAGTAGTCGGCTAGGCGGCGTGGGGAAAAAGTGGGCGAGCGGGGGTCGATTGGGAGAAAAATGGGTAAAGGTGGTTGATTTTGGGGGAAAGTGGAGTAAAGTGGTGCATGAAGCAAGAATCGGGGGATTTGAGCTTCAAATTTCAGGATAAACCCACACGTTCTAGGGGGAGGTGGATAGATGTTTCTGGGCACTCATGAGCCAAAGCTCGATGAAAAAGGCCGCATCATCCTTCCAGCCCGTTTCCGCGATGAACTATCCAATGGCCTAGTTGTTACTAAGGGTCAAGAGCGATGCCTGTACGTATTCCCATCAAAAGAATTTACCTCCATCACTGAGCGCCTGCGTCAAGCTCCCGTCACCGAGAAAGCAGCACGCGATTACATGCGCGTGATGTTCGCCGGCGCTCACGATGAAGTCCCGGACAAGCAAGGACGTATTTCCATCCCGGCTGGTTTACGCACATATGCAGCACTCGAAAAAGATTGCGTTGTTATTGGTGCGAACACCCGTTTAGAAATTTGGGATTCCGCTTCGTGGAATACCTACCTGGCCGATCGCGAGAAAGGTTTCGCAGATGTATCAACGGAGGTGCTGCCCGGACTCTTCTAGGAAATAAATGTTCTAAATCTAAGAAGTTCTTTATTTAGGCCATCGTCGACTTTAGCGCAAAGCGACGCCACTTCCCCGGCGCCGCTTCCCCCAACGCACTGCAGCAGCATCCTAATAAGCAGAAGCGAATTCCGTCGGTCGACGGTGACCTAAGTAAAGAAAAACAAAATATAGAAACGAGTGAAACAAGAAGTGGGGAGGAAGGCAATATGCAAGAGCTGCGTCATATTCCAGTAGCCCTTGATCGTTGTGTCAATCTTCTTGCTCCTGCAATTGAAAAAGCAATCAGTGCTCGTGGTTCAGCACTTATTATTGATGCAACTCTTGGACTTGGCGGACATACTCGCGCTCTTCTAGAAAAGTATCCATCGCTTCACGTGATTGGTTTTGATCGCGACACCTCTGCAATAGCAATTGCCCGAGAAAACGTTTCTCCATATGGAGATCGACTAACTATTGTTCACGCGGTTTATGATCAGATAGCAAAAACTTTGGAAGATCTTCAGCTTTCTCATATTGATGGTGCACTTTTTGACCTTGGTGTTTCCTCGATGCAGCTCGATGAAGCTAATCGCGGTTTTGCTTACTCGCAAGATGCCCCTCTTGATATGCGTATGGATCAAAGCCAGGGCATGAGCGCCAAGGAGTTACTCGATACTTACGATCGGGATTCTCTTATCCGAATTCTTCGCGCATATGGGGATGAAAAGTTTGCCCCGCGTATTGCAGATAACATCATTGCCGCACGCGCAGACAATTCCTTAAATAGCACTCTGGATCTGGCGCAGCTTGTTAAAGACAGCATCCCCGCCCCGGCTCGACGCACCGGTGGAAACCCAGCCAAACGCACCTTCCAAGCGCTACGAATTGAAGTTAATCAGGAGCTTGAAGTTCTAGAACGCGCTATTCCTGCCGCAATGGATGCACTTGTGATTTCAGGCCGCATAGTCGTGATGTCGTATCAAAGTCTAGAAGACAAAATCGTAAAGAGCTTTTTCACAAAGGCTTGCACTTCGACAACTCCTAGAAACTTACCAGTGGAACTTCCGAATTCTGCTGCAAAATTTTCCTTTGTCATTACTGGCAGCGAGTCTGCAACAGAGAATGAAATTTCTGAAAATCCGCGCGCGCAGAGTATGCGACTTCGCGCTGTTGAGAGAGTAGCTGCATAGTGGCGACTTCATTTCTAGCTCCGGCAATCGCGCGTTCACGCGAACTTGTTATTTCTCGCTCGACTCAAGCCGTATTGCAACTAGTCCCTGAGCTCAAAAAGGAGGAAGGCGAGGAGATTCATGCTCGTGCATTCTTCTTTGTTTTGAGCGGTATTTTTGGTGTTGGTCTATTGTCACTTCTCCTGATCAACACCTTACTCACGCAAGATGCATTTGTGCTTCAACGTCTGAAGCACAATGTGAATGTAACGAATGATCAACGCGACGCAATTCTGCGAAGTATGGCGGTTTCTTCATCACCAGAGAATCTCTCTACGTTGGCAAAAAAGATGGGAATGGTTCCAGCAAGCAACCCTCAATTCATTGATATTTCGGTGCCAGCCAAATGAGCGAGAGAGCCGCATTCCAAAGACGGATTTATGCACTCATTGTTCTGGCTGGATTTATCTTTTCAATCTTTTCAATCCGACTCATTGATGTACAAGCAGTACAAGCCAGCGGATTTGCCCAACGCGCTAGCAATGAAATGTGGAATTCTTCAATCTTGCTTGCACCCCGCGGAACCATCACCGACGTCAATGGACTTGAATTGGCACGAAGTGTTGCAGCTATAAATATTGTTGTGGATCAGACCATGATCACAGACCCTATGACCACAGCGGCAATTGCAGCCCCCGTGTTAGGTCTGAGTACTTCTGAATTGTCATCTTTATTAACGGGAAGTAAGCGATATCAAATCATTCTTAAACAAGCAGCGCCTGCCATTTGGGCTAATCTCAATACAACACTTGATTCATATAATAAGAAAATCATGGCTCAGCGTGGAGGAGTCTCTAAGAGAATCGTCGGCTTCTTTTCGGAAAGATCTTATATTCGAGATTATCCAACTGGTCGATTAGCAGCTTCGTTAGTCGGAATTATCAATGATGCAGGTGTTGGAGCTTCCGGTTTGGAATCAAGTATGGAAACCACTCTTGCTGGAAAAAATGGTCGATATGACTATGCAAATGGAGCTGGAACGATTATTCCTGGGTCACAGCAGACCCTCACTGATGCAAAACCTGGCAAAGGTATTCAACTGACTATCGACCGAGACATTCAATGGGTTGCTCAGAATGCGATTTCACAAGCCGTGAAGTCGGCGAAGGCAGCTTCAGGCACAGTTGTCGTGATGAATCCAAAAACAGGTGAGATTTTGGCGCAAGCAAGTGCCCCCAACTTTGATCCATCAAATAAGAAGTCCATATCTTTAACGAGTTTGCGTAATCCGGCGGTACAAGATGTTTATGAACCAGGCTCTACAGGAAAAATCATTACCATTGCGTCGGCGATTGAAGAGGGCAAGACAACTCCAGAAACGGTTTGGACTATTCCATATTCGCTAAAAGTTGGAGTCGCAAAATTCCACGATGCAGAGCATCATGCGACCCAGCGCCTGACAACAGCAGGAGTGCTTGCTCAATCGAGCAATGTTGGCGCAATTCAAATTGGCCAACAGCTTTCACACTCTAATCTTTATAATTATCTTGCTAAATTTGGTATCGGCCAATCCACTGGATCTCACCTTCCTGGAGAGTCGGCTGGACTGTTACCACGAGTAGATTCATGGTCGGATACAACTGCACCGACAATTGCATTTGGTCAGGGCTATTCAGTGACTGCACTTCAGGCAACAAGTGTTTTTGCAACAATCGCAAATGATGGCGTGCGTGTAACTCCCAATGTTATCGCCGGCTATGTGGATTCATCTGGCAGCTTTACCGCCTCAAAACCTCAACAAACTCTTCGCGTCGTGAGTGCAGAAACCGCCCAAGAAATGCGTCTGATGATGGAAAGTGTTGTGTCTGAACAAGGAACAGCTCCAGCAGCAGCAATTGCAGGTTACCGAATTGCAGGTAAAACAGGAACTGCTCAAAGAGCTGATGCAACGTGCCATTGCTATCGGGGATATACCTCAAGTTTTATTGGATTTGCCCCAGCCGACCAGCCTAAATATGTGGTTTCAGTAGTAATTCAAAATCCACAAGGCCAACATTTCGGTGGTGTAATTGCGGCTCCCGTCTTCAAAACTGTTATGAGTTTTGTGTTACAAAGCAAGCACGTACCACCTACAAATACAAATAAGGTTGTGTATGCGCTCAATGAGGCAGGATTAAACAAGCAGCAGCAGAAAAAGAAGGCATAACGCGAATGAGACCGCTAGAAGTAACACAGCGAACCTCTGCAGAGCTCACGCGTTTTCTTGGCGTCGATGATGGGCGAGAAAATTTTTCATTTAATGGAGTCACTAGCTCCACTCAATATATTCAAGCTGGAGATTTATTCGTTGCCCTTCCAGGAGCTCGCAGGCACGGCGCAGAGTTTGCAGCACAAGCCATGAAGGCTGGAGCATCAGCGATACTCACTGACCCCGCTGGGGCAGAGCTCGTAAGCAAGGAAATACCAGTCGTAATTATTGAAAATCCCCGCTTCATTTTAGGAGATCTTTCTGCGTGGTTTTATAACTCGCCATTTAGGTCTCTCCACGCTGTTGGCATCACCGGGACTAACGGAAAGACCACAACAGCCTCTCTTCTACATCAATTGTGGCAATTGAGTAATAGAGAATCTGGATTTATTGGGACTGTGGGTATTTCTATCGGGCGCGAAGATTTTCCGGCTCATTTCACAACACCCGAAAGTCCTGAATTGCAGGCAGTGGTTGCGAGTATGGTTGAGCGCAACGCCCATCATTTAGTGATGGAGGTGAGCAGCCATTCCATTGCTGCAAAAAGAATTTCGAGTACATTTTTCGCAAATGTTGCTTTCACTAATTTAAGCCAAGATCACCTGGACTTTCATGGGGACATGGATACATATTTCAAGGTCAAAGCAAAAATATTCACCCCAGAATATGCCGAACAAGGTTTTATCAACATAGATAGCTCCTATGGAAAAAAGCTCATCGAGATTGCACAAATTCCAGTTCAGACAATTTCACGTGATTTAACATTTGCTACATGGCATTACTCAAGTCATCAGATTTCATCGGGCGGCTATGACGTTTCAATTCGAGGCGTAGGTGGAATTCTCATTGAGGGACACCTCCCATTAGTTGGTGAGCACAATCTCGACAACGCGCTGATGGCAATTGCTCTTGCTGTTGAAAGTGGAATTGATCCATTAGCGATTTCGATGGATATGCATAAACTTAAGGGTCCAGCTGGTCGCTTAGAGAAAGTTGATCTAGGCCAGAAGTTTTTAGCACTGGTGGATTATGCACATACACCGGATGCTGTTGAGAGAGTTTTAGCAGCTGTTCGTGAGATTACCCCCGGTCGCGTAATTGCAGTGCTGGGCTGTGGAGGGGATAGAGATTCCTCAAAACGTCCACTTATGGGCAAGGCCCTTGTTCTTGGTTGCGATTTTGCGATTCTTACATCGGATAACCCGCGAAGTGAGAGTCCAGGTAAAATTCTCGAACAAATGTCATCAGAAATTAAACACGGTGAAAATGTGATGGTGGAGGAAGATCGTCGAGGTGCGATCGCAGTTGCGATTGCCGAGGCTACACCTGGAGATACAGTCATCATTTTGGGAAAAGGCCATGAAGTTGGGCAAGAGATTGATGGAATTAAATATTCATTCGATGATCGAATCGAATTAGCAAAAGCAATCGAGCAACTCTCATGATTCCTATTACTTTCGCGGAGATTTCAAAGGTGACCGGCGGAACTCTTACACAATTGGATCCCACCAGAATCACAACTGCAGTTCCAGTGATTGATTCCCGCAAAGCCGGATTGGGGACATTCTTCGTCGCGTTACCCGGCGAACGTGTAGATGGAAATATGTATTGCAGTGAAGCTATTTCGGCTGGAGCAGAGTTTGTATTTTGTACAGAAGCCATGAACGTGCCATCAGTTCTTGTAAAGGATACTTTGGCAGCGCTTACTGCACTGGCAAAGTATGCCCGTGAGAAGATGGAGCACACCACTTTTATTGGCCTCACTGGATCTCAGGGTAAAACAACGACCAAGGATCTGCTTAACCATATTTTAAGTTCACATGGAAAGACCGTTTCACCTGTTGGATCATTCAATAATGAAATTGGAGTTCCAGTTACGGTGCTTTCTTGTTTTGAAGACACAACCTTTTGCATCGTCGAAATGGGCGCACGACACAGTGGGGAAATTGAATTCCTAAGCACAATTGCTAAACCCCAAATTGGGCTAGTTTTGGTTGTCGGAACGGCGCACATGGGAGAGTTTGGTTCCCAAGAGGCGATTGCAAAAACAAAAGCAGAACTCATTGACTCTTTGCCGGAATCTGGCGTAGCTATTCTTGGGCGCTACGATACTTTCACACCGCAAATGGGTGCACAGAAAAAAATTAAACGTACATTCTTTGGTGAAACATCCGATTGCCAAATTCGCGCAGCGGACATAGAAACACGGGAAGGCCGCGCACATTTTGATTTAGTGACACCGGCTGGTCGCGCACCCGTAAGTTTGCGCCTTCTTGGATTGCATCAAGTTGCAAACGCGTTAGCCGCCGCCGCTGTTGCTACGGAGCTTGGAATTCAAATTGATTCAATCGCAGCCGCGCTATCTACCGCCGATAACGCGAGCAAGTGGCGCATGGAACTACATGATGAAGGCGGGATTCTGATCGTCAATGATTCGTATAACGCTAATCCGGAAAGTACGGCAGCTGCTCTTAGGACCTTGGCGTTACTGGCCCAGGAACGAGGGGGAGTTTCATGGGCGTTTTTAGGCAAGATGCTGGAGCTCGGCGAGTCCGAAGGAGAAGATCACAGAAGGATTGGCAGACTCGCCTCTGACCTTGGAATCGATCAGCTCGTCTGCGTAGGAACTGATTGGTACCTAGACGGCTTGGAGTTGGATTTTGATGCTGGTGATGAGATGACTACTCATTATTTCTTAACGCAGGAAGAGGCTCTAGGAATTACTAAATATTTTTCAGATGGAGATGTAGTGCTCATTAAGGCTTCGAGAGCAGAGCATTTAGAGGAGCTTGCTGAAAAAATTATTGCAACTGCGGCGCTTCGTCAAGTAAATGAATTAGAAGAATTAGAAGAATTAGAAGAGGATGGTGAAAAGTGAAGGGGATACTCGTTGCCGGCAGCATCGCCACACTTTTAAGTTTTCTTTTTACTCCTGCACTTATTAGATTTCTTGAAAAGCGTGGATATGGACAGATGATTCGCGACGACGGTCCACAAAGCCACCATACAAAACGCGGTACGCCAACCATTGGCGGAGTAGTACTTATTTTTGCTTCAACAATTGGTTATTTTGCAAGTCATCTTCTAGATGGCGTTGGAGTGAGCACCTCTGCTGTTCTGGTTATTGGATTGGTTATTGGGCTAGGTATTGTGGGATTTATTGATGACTGGCTGAAGATTGTGAAACAACGCTCGCTAGGACTTCGCTCGCGAGAAAAACTCTTGGGTCAGACTTTGGTAGCGGCAGGATTTGGTTATGCAGGAATTCATTTCTCAGATAGTTTTGGACTTTCACCTATTTCTCTTCATCTTTCGACGGTACGCGATACGTCACTCAAACTTGGGGCAGTGCTCGTTGTTATCTGGGTTATCTTTTTGGTTTTGGGAACGAGCAACGGCGTCAATCTGACTGATGGCTTAGACGGACTAGCCAGCGGAACATCAATTATGACTTTCCTTGCCTTTGTAATGATTGGCGTATGGGAATTTAGGCAGAGCTGCGCATTCACACAAGTCGGGCGTTGTTATGAGGTTCGCGACCCGTTGGACTTGGCCGTACTCGCTGCTGCATTTGCAGGAGCATGTGCCGGATTTCTTTGGTGGAATACCTCTCCAGCGAAAATATTTATGGGAGATGTTGGATCACTTTCACTTGGCGGGGCTATAGCAGGATTGGCGATAACGCTAAGAACTGAAATTCTGCTGGTTGCAATTGGCGGACTTTTTGTGATTATCACAATGTCAGTCATTATCCAGACACTTTATTTCAAAGCATCCGGTGGTAAGCGCGTATTTCGGATGGCCCCTCTGCATCATCACTTCGAGCTTCTTGGATGGGCTGAAGTAACGATTGTTATTCGATTCTGGATTATTGCTGGCTTGAGCGTTGCGGCGGGCTTGGGATTGTTCTATGCCCAATGGGTCGTATCTTGACATGTCATTTATTTCCTCCTTGCATACACGCTCTATTGCGATTATTGGTGGCGGCGTAACTGGAACCGGAATAAATACATTCCTGCAGTCCCATGGCGTCAGCGCTGTAATAGTCGATGAGAAAGAACGGGAAATTTCTGGAGTTAAGACAATCGCTACTCCACCGAATGGCATAGACCTAGCAATCGTTTCGCCTGGATGGAAATTAAGCCATCCCATTATCGAATTTCTTTCAAAATCAGGTGCTGAAATCATTAGCGAAATAGACTTTGCATGGCGCGTTAAAGATGAAATTGCCCCACAACAAAAATGGATTGCCCTCACAGGGACAAATGGAAAAACTACTTGTATTCAAATGGTGGATGCAATTTTCAAAGCTGCTGGAGTCCATGGGGTTGCGTGTGGAAATGTTGGGGATACGGTGATTTCCGCGTTAACTTCAGGGAAAGCATATGATTTCTTGGCATTAGAACTTTCATCCTTTCAAATCGATTGGAGCAAGGAAGCTCAATTTGAAGCTTGCGCAATTCTCAATATTGCAGAGGATCATATCGATTGGCATGGATCCTTTGACGAGTATGCAAATTCAAAAATGAGGTTGCTCAATTTTTCCAAGATTGCTGTACTCAATGCCGATGATCCAGAGATCGTCACAAGATCCACGTCATGGAATGGAAAGAAGATTTTTTATTCCCTTGAAACCCCCGGTCCGGCTGAGTTGGGACTTGTAGAGAATCTTTTGATTGATAGAGCTTTTATCGCAAATTCAACTGAGGCTGAAGTTCTAGCCGAACTTGCTGATATCAAACCGACCGTACCTCACAACGTCTCTAATGCCCTTGCCGCCGCTGGTCTAGCGCGCTCGATAGGTATTTCCTATGGAGGTATAAAGAATGGCCTTAATTCTTTTGTTGTAGATCACCACCGAATTGAAGTTGTTCTTGTTAAAGATGGAGTCAGTTGGGTCAATGATTCAAAGGCTACAAATCCGCATGCTGCAATTGCATCGATTCTTTCGCATGAGAAAGTTGTATGGATAGCGGGGGGATTGGCTAAAGGGGCCTCGATGGACCGATTAGTACAGCGGGCCGCGCCTCGGTTGTCGGCCGCAATTCTTATTGGCACAGATCGTCATCTTATTGAAAAAGCATTACAAGAATTTGCCCCAGAGATTCCTGTCGTAATCATTGAAAATCAAGAGACTCCGGAATTATTGATGTCGCAAATAATCTCGCAAGCAAAGGAATTGGCAAAAACAGGGGATGCGGTCTTGCTAGCCCCTGCATGCGCTTCAATGGATCAGTTCACTTCCTATGCACACCGAGGAGATCTATTTGCTAATGCGGTGCGTTCTCAGGTTGGTAAATGATGCGCAGATATGCCCATTTTCTGGCTAGACCTTCTGCGCCTTATTTTATTATTCTTACATCAGTAACTGCGCTTTCTGGATTAGGACTTGTGATGGTTCTTTCCGCATCTTCAGTGAAATCTTTTGAACAAACGGGCTCAACTTATTCTATTTTCCTCAAGCAGCTTTTATTCCTTACAATTGCTCTAGGTCTTACTTACTTCGCATCGAGAATGAAAATAGATATTTGGAAGAAAATGGCTCGAGTTGCAATACCTTTGGGATTCTTAGGGCTGCTACTTCCTCAACTTCCTTTTATCGGACGAGAGATCAACGGTAATAGATCATGGATTGGCCTAGGACCCTTCACACTTCAACCGGCCGAGTTTGCCAAGTTAGGGCTAATTCTGTTTTGCGCAATGCAGCTCACGCGTTTTGAGGAAAGAGTCACTAAGAATCCAAATGTGAATTTCACTCCGTGGCAACTTATTCTCTATCTCATGCCGGGAGCATCCATACTTTTAGTGATGATCATGTTAGGAAAAGATTTAGGAACCGCTCTTATCGTGATGGCTATTGCAGCGGCGATGATTTTCCTTAGCGGGACTCCTGTTCGACATTTTTCAGCAGTTGCATTTACAGGCATTGCGCTTGCAGCCGCTTTTATTATTACCCAACCAAATCGACTACATCGTTTTCAGGCAGTACTCCATCCATTTGATCCCCAGGTATATAAGTTTGCCGGTTGGCAAACTGCTCACTCGGTAATGGGGCTTGCTAGCGGTGGCTTATTCGGTGTTGGTCTTGGCGCAAGCCGACAAAAATGGGGCAACCTTTCCGAAGCGAATACAGATTTTATATTTTCTGTCATTGGTGAAGAATTAGGTCTCATTGGGACTTTATTGGTCCTCACACTTTTTGCTGCCCTCATCTACGGGATTTTTCGTACAGCACTTCACACAAAAGATCATTTCTCACGGTATGCATGTGCTGGTGTGGGGGCTTGGTTGCTTTTCCAAATTACCGTAAATGTTGCATCTGACATAGGCATTTTTCCCGTAGTGGGAGTGACGTTGCCATTTATTTCTTACGGCGGCTCATCTCTCATTGCCAATTTTCTTGGTGTTGCTCTTGTTTTGAATGTCTTACGTCGCGATCCGGAAGTAAAGTCATCCATCGCTTCGCGTAAAGAGGTTCGTCATGGCAAATAACACAGGAGCGAAAGTTCACAAAGTGATTCTCGCCGGTGGTGGTACGGCCGGACATGTTGAACCCGCTCTGGCAGTTGCGCGGTGGTTGCAAGCTAATCGTCCTGAGATCACATGTGAGTTTGTTGGTACGGCGCAAGGTCTGGAAACAAACCTTGTCCCAACTGCCGGATTTACATTGCACCTAATAAGGAAAGTCCCACTTCTTCGAGGAATTTCTCCAAAGTTAATCACCTGGCCATTTTTCTTTCTTCAATCTGTAAACCAAACTCGTAAAGCCATTAATGGAGCTGCGGTGGTGGTTGGATTTGGTGGCTACGTATGCGCTCCCGTTTATTTGGCGGCTCGCTTGCAGAAGATTCCAATTATCGTCCACGAAGCAAACGCACTTCCTGGATGGGCAAATCGCCTAGGAGTTAAAGTTGGCGGTCAGCCAATTGTTGCTTTTGAAAAGAGTAAAAGCGCTGATAAATCTTGGGCTAATGCGCAAGTCGTAGGCATCCCACTGCGGTCAGCCATAGTTGATCTAGCGCAAGCAGATTTGCCACATCGCGAGGAAATCAAGATGCGAAAGTGCAAAGAGTGGGGATTTGATCCAAATCGTCCTATCGTCATAGTTTTCGGTGGCTCGCAAGGTTCGCAACATATTAATCGCGTCATCGAGGAGTCGAGAGATTTGATTTCTCGTAGCGGCTTGCAAGTAATTCATGGAATTGGGCGCAACAATGTTTTACCGCAATCCAGTAACGGCTATAAGGCCATTCACTATTTCGATGACTTACCAGAGGCGTACATCAGTTCTGATCTTGTAATCAGTCGAAGTGGAGCGGTGACTTGCCATGAGATATCCGCACTTGGTAAATATGCACTTCTTGTACCGCTTGATATAGGCAACGGCGAGCAAAAGATGAACGGTGAAGCTTTAGTAGTGGCTGGCGCGGCGACGATGGTGGCGAATACTGAATTCACCTCACGTTACCTCTCCAATCATATTTTAGGTTTAGTTGCGGCCGGAAAAAAATGGGGCTCAATAAAGCGCGAACCGCTTGTTCCTTTGAACGCCGCGCAAAGAATTGGAAATCTCATTACTGAAAGTTTGGAGTTGCGCCCATGAGCCAGGAGCATTTTCACTTTATTGGAATAGGTGGCGCTGGGATGAGCGGCATTGCTCGAATCATGCTTGCGCAAGGCCGCGTAGTTTCTGGATCAGATGCTAAAGAAAGTGCCGTGACGGCTCAGTTGCATACTTTGGGAGCAAAAATATTTATTGGCCATGCAGCGCAGAATCAATTAGAAGCTGATGTCGTTGTTGTCTCATCTGCAATTTCACCACAAAATCCTGAACTGCTTGCTGCTCATGCTCGGGGAGTTCGCGTAATACCTCGTGCGATGGCCCTTGCATTAGTAATGGAAGGAAAGCGATCAGTCGCTGTGGCCGGAACTCACGGAAAAACTACTACGACTTCAATGCTCACTGTTGCACTCCAGCGATCTGGCATGGACCCATCTTTTGCAATCGGTGGGATGATTAATAATTCTGGGACGAATGCGCACTTAGGTTCGGGAGATATTTTTGTTGCCGAAGCTGATGAGTCTGATGGTTCATTTCTTGCCTACAAGCCGCTTGGGGCAATAATCACAAATTTGGAATTGGATCATGTGGACCACTTTCCATCACTAGAGGTCCTCACCGAAGCATTTTTGGCATTTATTGAATCCATTTCCCCTGATGGATTCTTGGTTGCTTGCGCGGATGATGAAAATGTTCGCAATTTGCTGGCAAAAGTCAGACGCAAAGACCTAAGAGTTTTAACCTATGGCCGTGAAAACTCATTCAATGATTTCCAACTTTCACGAATTCATTTAGAACCGAATTCAGGCGTAGCCCGCGTAACCCACAAAGGGAAGGTGCTGGGGGAGCTTGAGCTTTCAATCCCTGGCGAACACAATTTGTTCAATGCTGCTGCAGCACTTGCGTCTGCTTATGCCCTCGGTGTTCCACTTGCAGATGTATTTACTGGGCTATCAGAATTCAGTGGATCTCGTCGACGATTTGAACTTAAAGGTACTGTGAACCAAATCCGCGTAATCGATGACTATGGGCATCACCCCACTGAAGTACGCGTGACCCTTGAAACAGCGCGCAGGTATGTTGGTAACGGTAAGGTTTTTGTGATTTTCCAACCTCACAGATACACACGTACGCAAATGTTTGCCAATGAATTCGGGGAAGCACTCAATCTGGCGGATCAGATCTATTTGTTAGAGGTATATGCGGCAAGCGAGGAACCAATTCCAGGTGTCTCATCAATCACCATCGCGCGAGGGCAAAGTGAAGATAAATTCCATTATCAGCCATCGATGATTGAGGTAATTGATCAGGTTAGCGGGGCAGTTGAGCCAGGAGATCTCATCGTGACATTGGGTGCTGGCGACGTCAACTCGCTCGCTCCGGTTTTGCTTAATGCTCTAGAGGAGCGCTTTGCGCAAAATTAGAAAGTTACCAAAGTTGCGATTGAAGAGAATTAATCATTTCCCAGGTTTAGCTCTGGCAATCTGTTTGTTAGCACTTTCAACTTATTTATTGGGGTGGTCAACACTTTTCGCAGCGCGAGCGGTTGTTATAGATGGCACCGAACGCACCGCGGAAGTAAATTCTCAAATAGTCGCAGCTTCTTCCACATTTCACCTCGGCGAGCCACTTGCCCGCGTTGACGTGCACTCGCTATCACGCAGAATTTCATTACTAGATTGGGTAGAAAAACTAAGCGTTAAACGAGATTGGATTCACGGCCAAATTCACATTGTGATTCAAGAGCGCACACCAATTGCGCAATTCATAGATGGGGCCGGCCAGAACCAGTTAATTGATAAATCTGGGGTTATCTTCTTAGCTCATGGCAATGGGAGTTACCCGGTCATCACTTTTAAGGCGAGCGATAAGTCAAGCGATAAGTCAAGCAGTAAGGATTTGATAGATGCGGCGGCCACATACATTCAGGAGCTTCCTTCTGATCTATTGGACAACGCCCAATCTTTCATCGTTAATTCCATTGATTCGATTCAAAGTACCCATACTGGATTGGGTTCTGGGGAAGTGGTTGTTCGTTGGGGGAACAACAGTGAAATCGCAACAAAAGTTAAAGTTTTACGGGCACTTTTGGTGCTTCCTGAAAATTCGAAAGCACACCTTTTTGATTTGTCCTCACCACTTTCTCCTATCGTGAAGTAATCCCAAATAAAGGGAAGTAGATTTAATGAGAATATTTCGATCTTTAAGTCAGTCATAACTATTTGTAAATAAATCGTGTCGGTGTTTGCTTGAGCGTGTATGCGGTCTTACTTTTACGCAACCGAATAAGTAGAACTTTAAGTCTCAAGTAGAGATTTAGGGTGAGGAGAAACCGTGGCAACACCGCAAAATTATTTAGCAGTCATCAAAGTCGTCGGCATCGGCGGTGGTGGTGTTAATGCTGTCAATCGCATGATTGAAGCAGGACTAAAAGGTGTTGAGTTCATTGCAATTAATACTGATGCACAACAACTCATCATGAGTGATGCGGATGTGAAATTAGATATTGGAAGAAAATCTACACGTGGTCTTGGAGCAGGAGCGGCACCAGAAGTTGGTCGCCAAGCAGCGCTCGATCACTTGGAAGAAATTGAAGAAGTATTACGTGGCGCAGATATGGTTTTCGTAACCGCGGGTGAAGGTGGCGGAACCGGTACAGGTGGTGCACCAATCATTGCAAAGATTGCAAAAGATATGGGAGCTCTTACTGTCGGCGTAGTTACTAAGCCATTTTCTTTTGAAGCAAAACATCGTACAACGCAAGCAGAAGAGGGAATTGAACTCCTTCGTGTTGAAGTTGATACTCTAATTGTTATTCCGAATGACAGACTCCTTGCAATTTCCGATCGTTCCATCACTGCTGTTGAAGCTTTTAGAAGCGCAGACCAAGTGTTGCTTTCCGGTGTGCAGGGAATTACTGATCTGATCACAACACCAGGTTTAATTAATTTGGATTTTGCAGATGTGAAAAGTGTCATGGCCGGCGCTGGTTCAGCACTTATGGGAATTGGTTCAGCTCGCGGTGAAGGTAGAGCGACTCGAGCAGCCGAACTTGCCATTGCAAGCCCGCTATTAGAAGCGTCAATCGATGGTGCTCGCGGAGTTTTGCTATCTATTGCTGGCGGTTCAGATTTAGGTCTTTTCGAACTTTCCGAAGCTGCCGAAATGGTAGCCAAGGTTGCACACCCAGATGCCAATATTATTTTTGGAACAGTAATTGATGATGCATTGGGTGATGAAGTACGCATCACAGTCATTGCCGCTGGTTTTGATGGAGGAGCTCCAAGGAGAGTTGCAATGCCTGTAATTGATGCAGCTACTCTCTCAGGTGAAGCGAATCCAATAGCTAGTAACGATCCTATAGCTATCGCATTAGATCTAGGCATCAATGAAGATACGGATTCGATTCGCATCTCTTCAACTTCATCTTCGGCAGCCGCCGCCAGACGCCGGATCACATTTGAAGAACTTGTAGCTGAGGATGAAATAGACGTTCCAGATTTCATGAAGTAGTTTTTCGTGCCTGGAATACTTTTCACATCTATTGGTTGGGGAAATTTGGGGTTGCGTTTAAATGATGCCCCTGAGGATGTGACGAGAAGGCGCGAGAATTTGCGAAAAAGTCTTTCCTTGCAAAGTTTAGTATTTATGAAGCAAACGCATTCAAATAGAGCCGAACTCGTTGATGGTTCTATACCCACTATTGATTCTGATGCAATTGTGACTTCGCAAAGGGGAGTTGGTTTGGCGGTTCTTGTCGGTGACTGCCTGCCTATCCTTCTTCGCTCAGCGCATGGTGTTGCAGCAATTCACGCGGGCCGCGTGGGAATGGTCAATGGCATTGTTGCAAGCACTTTAAGCCAGCTTCGATCTTTGGGTGAGAGCGCCATAGATGCAATCATCGGTCCATCTATTTGCGCAGATTGTTATGAAGTTTCCCCCGAGATGTATGAAGAGGTAGTTTCCACAGTCCCAGCAGCTGCGACGAATCCGCAAGTACATCAGTTAAATCTTCAGGCAGGCGTTACACGCCAATTAGCCAACGAAGGAGTGGAAGTCCTCAACATGGGAATCTGCACGAAAGAATCTGGGGATTTCTATTCTCATCGCCGATCCCTTTCGGAGAATTTGGCGGAAGGCCGGCAAGTGGGAGTAATTTACTTGTGAGTGAATCTAGAGATATGCGTAAGCAAGAGCTAGCAGCCAACCTTGAAGTAGTAGAAGATAGGATTGCTAAAACCCTGAGCGATTCCAACAGAGTGCGCGAGGAGGTCACACTGGTTGTCGTTACAAAAACTTTTCCACCCGAGGATGCCGTTCTACTCTACGAACTTGGAATTCGAAATTTCGGTGAAAATCGAGATGATGAAGGTGCCAAGAAGCAACCATTGTTGCCAGCCGATGCTCGGTGGCATTTTCAAGGACAGGTACAAGGCCGAAAGATTGGTTCAATTTCAGAGTGGGCGGATGTGATTCACTCTCTGGATTCATTGGATCATGCCTCCAAGTTTGCATCTGCGCCCTCGGCGGCTAGTAAGGAATTTTTTTTGCAGATAAACCTGGAACCCGAAGCAGAACACAGAGGCGGGATTTCCAAGGAGTTGATCCCACAATTTCTGGAGAAGAGTCCAGTTAAGATTTTTGGATTAATGGTCGTGGCACCGCTTTCTGTAAATCCCAGTGCTGCCTTTAAGGAGCTCTCGGTATTGAGGGGTCATTACGGTTTGCCGGGTCTATCGATGGGAATGAGTGGAGACTTTGAGGAGGCCCTGAAAGCTGGCGCGACACACATTCGCGTAGGTAGCTCAATCCTCGGTTCAAGACCTTCACTCGCTTAAAATTCTCGTATGGCTAATGCATTTAAGCGCGTCGCAAATTACCTCGGTCTTGTCGATGACGAAGAGGATCTTCAACCAGTCGTAGAAGTTGAACAACCACTACGGCCAAGCCGTGCAGTTCGACCTGTTCCTTCTGCAGTCTCACAATCAGGTACTCCTACTTGGGCCGCGCCGGGCGCAAAAGTAAATCCGGCTGCATCACAACAGGCTGGTGCGATTCAAGCCGAGCTTCCAGTGATGGATCAGATTTTTACAATTCACCCTCGCTTTTACAATGAAGCAAGAACTGTTGGAGAAAAGTATCGCCAAGGTCAGCCAGTGCTGATGAACCTGAGTGATATGGATGAATCAGAGCGAAAGCGCTTGGTTGATTTTGCCTCTGGACTTGTATTTGGTCACTTTGGAAGTATTGAACGTGTCACCTCAAAGGTATTTCTTTTGACTCCACCAAATGTTCGTGTTTCTACTGAAGGAAAAGTTGCAGCGACTGAAGCAAGTTTCTTCAACCAATCCTGATGTTTAGTCTTGGGGGAATCCTCAATAGCCTTCTGCAACTTTTCTTATTTGCATTACTTGGTCGTCTGATTCTTGATTATGTGAGAATGTTTTCGCAGTCGTGGAAACCACGCGGAGTTATTCTGTTCATTGCTGAATTTGTTTACGGCGTTACTGATCCGGTTATGAAAGTAGCTCGTAGGTTCATTCCACCACTTCGATTGGGCTCAGTTGCCATCGATCTTTCATTCATTATTGTCTTCTTTGCTGTACAAATCTTGGCACAGCTGACGCACTTAATTCCCTAAAGATAATTTCAGAGCAAGTCCAATATCGCTATCTCCAACGGGGAGAGAAGAGTCTTGATTGAAGGCAACCGCAAGAACTTCTTCAGAGATAGCTGCAATAGCTGAAGTTATGGCTGCGGCTGTATCGGGTTGGGCATTCCATGAAACGCTAATGCGATCACTAATATCAAAACCAGAATTTTTACGTTCTTCCTGAATCGCACGAATTACTTCACGCACAAGACCTGCCCGGATTAGCTCTGGGGAGAGCTCTAGATCAAGTGCAACACTTTCTCCTGAATGACTAGCGACTGACCAACCGGATTTTGGTGTTTCGGTTACGACAAGGTCATCAATCGTGATGAGAGCGCTCTGATTGCTGCCGTAAGAAATTGCAGTTTCTACTTGCCCCCGCAAGGACTTCACAAGTGAACTTGCATCAGCAGAGTTGATTGCAGCAGCAATTCCTTGCACATCAGCACCATATCGAACTCCGATAGATCGGAAATTGGCTTTAATGGAGATATCCACCAAATCCCCGCCGGCAGAGGAGAGCTCATCCATCTTCATAACATTGAGTTCATCACTTATATGCGAGCGAATCTCAGCATCCATCGAATCCCAACCTTGTGCAGAAATGAGAGCTCGCGCGAGGGGTTGGCGGATCTTTATCTTTGACTCAGCACGGGCTGCTCGACCAAGTTCCACCAGTCTGCGTGAAAGGGCAACGGAAGTCGAGAGTTTTGCATCGATGCGTGCCATATCTGCAGTCGGAAATTGCGCAAGGTGAACGGATTCAACTTCGTTTGGCTCTGCCACACGGATTAATTCTTGCCATACATGTTCGGTAATGAAAGGAACCATTGGCGCCATCAACTGAGTGAGAACTTTCAATGAAGTGTAAAGAGTGGAGAGCGCTGAAGTATCGCCATCCCAGAATCGACGGCGAGATCTACGAACATACCAGTTCGATAAATCGTCAATGAATTGAGCAAGAATTCGCCCTGCTTCTTGTGAATCAAAGTTTTCGTAGGCTAATTCAACTTTGCGTGTGAGTTCATGCGATTCTGAGAGAATCCATTTGTCCATTGTTGCTGATGGATTAGTGACCAGACCGTCCACGGTGAACTCGGAAGCTTTCGCATAGAGCGTAAAGAATGAGACTGTGTTCCAATATGTTAGAAGAGTCTTTCTTACAACATCCGAGAGTGCATCATGTCCTACGCGACGAGCACTCCATGGTGAACCTGCCGCGAGCATGTACCAACGAACTGCATCAGCACCGTGTTGATCCATCAATGAAATAGGCTCGAGAACATTGCCAAGATGTTTGCTCATCTTGCGTCCATCTTTATCCAGAATATGCCCTAGGCAGAGAACAGTTTTATAAGAGCTTTCATCGAAAACCAAAGTACCAATAGTCATCAAGGTATAGAACCAACCTCGCGTTTGGTCGATTGCCTCGCAAATAAAATCAGCAGGATAAGAAGCAGCAAATTTTTCTGCAGAACCCTCTTTATGCGGGTAGCCCCATTGCGCAAAAGGCATCGCTCCGGAGTCATACCAACAGTCAATTACCTCAGGAACGCGAGTCATCGTTTCTAAACAGTTAGCCTGCGTGCATGGGAATGTAATGTCATCGACAAAAGGACGGTGCGGATCAGTATTTCGCACATCCTTTCCAGATAATTCGGAAAGCTGCGCTAGGGAAGCAATGCAATATTGGTGTCCATCTACACACTGCCAAATAGGAAGCGGTGTACCCCAATAGCGATTTCGTGAAAGCGCCCAGTCAATGTTGTTATTGAGCCAATCACCATATCGACCAGTCTTGATTGTTTCAGGGTGCCAGTCGGTTTTTTCGTTTTCACGAATCAACTGATCCTTGATTGCGGTGGTGCGGATGTACCACGATGGTTGTGCGTAATAAAGGAGTGCGGTGTGACAGCGCCAGCAATGTGGATACGAGTGTTCATATTGCAATTGCTTGTATAGCAGCCCTCGAGCTTTGAGATCTTTGATGAGTGCCTTATCGGCATCTTTGAAGAAAACACCACCCACAAGTGGGACTTCAGGTAGAAAAGTTCCATCAGGAGCTACGGGATTAACAACTGGAAGACCGTATCGGCGGCAGACTTGTAAATCGTCGGCTCCAAATGCAGGGGATTGGTGCACCAGCCCAGTTCCATCTTCAATGGTGACGTAATCAGCTAAAACAATGTAATGCGCATCTGGAATCTCGACAAAATCAAATGGCCTTGTGTATGTGATTCGCTCGAGCTCTTTTCCTTGGAAGGAAGCGATAACAGTGCGTTCTTCACCGAGTACGTGTGCGAGGTTGGCGGCAATAACCAGCCGCTCACTCTTTTCTTCATGAATAACTTCGACGACCTGGTATTCAACATCAGGGTTTACGGCGATTGCAGTGTTTGAAACAACAGTCCACGGTGTGGTGGTCCAGACAAGAAATGAAGCACCCAGTTCGGCGATTGCGCCTGAAGTTGCTGGGAAGCGTACGTAAACGGAAGGGTCAGTAATCGTTTCATATCCTTGTGCAAGTTCATGATCGGAAAGGCCAGTTCCACAACGGGGACAATATGGAGCAACGCGATGATCTTGAACAAGCAAACCTTTTTCCCAAATTTGCTGGATTGACCACCAAACGCTTTCGACGTACTCAGGTGACATGGTCCAATATGCTTCATCGAAATCTACCCAGAATCCCATGCGTCGCGTCATCTTTGTAAATTCATCTACGTGGCGCTGCACAGAAGTACGGCATTTTTCATTGAACTCGGCTATTCCAAATTTTTCGATATCGCCCTTGCCATTAAAACCAAGTTCCTTTTCGACTGCAATTTCAACAGGTAGGCCATGGCAATCCCAACCGGCCTTACGGATAACTTGTTTGCCTTTCATCGTTTGAAAACGAGGAAATGCATCTTTAAATACTCGAGCTTCGATGTGATGAGTCCCCGGTACACCATTGGCGGTGGGAGGTCCTTCAAAAAAAGTCCAGTTATCAGAACCGTTGCCGGCAGAGATTGATTTCTGGAAAATTTCCTGAGTTTCCCAGAAAGAAAGGACTGCATGCTCGGTTGCGGGCAGGTCGATCTGAGGAGAGAGCGCTTTAAACTGCGTCACAAATAAACTCCTCTAAATTGGACTACCTACTGGACTACCTACTGGACTAGCAACTGGGCTGAGCGTAAGACGCGATTCTAGCGTGGCTGAGTTGGAGTTTAGACGCCACAAGTCTTAACCTTGCGCCTAAACTTATAAAATCTAGTCAAATCTTATAAAAGTCTCGTTTAAAAAATTAGAGGAGCAAGCGATGGGTAAGGTCGCGAAAGCCATAAAGAAGGCAGTGTCAAAATCTGCGTCAAAATCTGCGTCCAAAAAAGCAGCAAAATCCAAGAAAGCTCCGGTGAAGTCCGTTAAGAAAGCCCCTGCAAAAAAAGCCCCTGCAAAAAAAGCCCCTGCAAAAAAATCACCTGTAAAAAAGGCACCCGCTAAGAAGGCAGCCGTAAAGAAAGTAGTGGCGAAGAAAGCCCCAGCAAAAAAGAGTGCTCCAGTTAAGAAGGTACCGCAAGTTTTAAAGACTCCTAAAGCGCCAGCGAAACCTATTGCTGCAAAATTGCAGAGCACCACAAAAGGAAACGCGACCACTATTAGCGTCGCACCTAAAGAAGTTAACCCCGCTGAAATTGTTGTCGAAGAACGCCGCCTCACAATGCTGCCTCCAGTACGCCCGTCTATAGCTCTCAAAAAGGCTGCTGCTTTAAAACCAATTAAGGGCGCGCCAACTCCTCTCGTTGTGAGTGAAACCGAGGGAGCGTGGACAGCTGCCGAACTAAAATCAATGCGTACTCAATTGCTCAAAGAACTTGTGCGTTTGCGCCAAGAGCTAGCTGATGCTGAAAAAGAGATGGAAGATCTGATTGCAGCAGCCGGTGTTGGCGCTGGTGATGATCAAGCAGATGCTGGAACTAAAACTTTCGAACGTGAGCACGAAATGTCTCTCGTTTACAACGCACGTGACATGGTTGCCCAAACGGAGCGCGCAGTTGAGCGTATTGATACGAAGACATACGGCAAATGTGAAGAGTGCGGAAGCTTCATTGGCAAAGATCGCTTACAGGTATTCCCACGTGCAACCCTTTGTATGGCATGCAAACAAAAGGAAGAACGTCGCTGATCAATAACACCAATAAATTGAGAGTTCGCCGGATAATAATCTGGGTGGCTTTTCTTTCTTGTGGTTTAGATATAGCTTCAAAGAAGATCGTTCTGGCTTCCTTGGGAACTGACCCAAAGAAGATAGTTGGCTCCTTTCTGCAATTGCACTTGGCTTTCAATTCGGGGGCAGCATTTAGCCTGGCCCCATCAGCTACGTACTTGTTCTCACTTTTTTCAATTGCAATAGCAGTATTAACAATCTTCCTGTCCAAGAAGATTGAATCAAGACCATGGGCCTATGTTTCCGGGCTAGTTCTCGGTGGAATTGTCGGAAATCTCCTAGATCGCGCTCTGCGAGCTCCATCCTTTTTAAGGGGGGATGTCGTTGATTGGATTCAAGTTCCCCACTGGCCGATCTTCAATCTTGCTGATTCATCCATATTTATTGCAGCACTTCTTGCCTGTATCCTCACCTTCAGAGATATTCATCCGACTCATCCAACTCATCCAACTCATCCAACTCATGGGAATGAGCAACCGAAAAGCAGAGAAAAGTAGATACCAATAACAATGACCACATCTGAAAAAGGCGCCGCCAGGGAAGAGAAGATTGTCACGATACCTGGTGGACTCCATAATGAAAGAGTCGATGGTGCTTTAGCGCGCTTATTGGGTATTTCTCGATCAACAATAGTTGACCTCATCGAAGCTGGGGATGTTAGACGAAGCGGAAAGGTTTTAGGTAAAGCTGACAAAGTAAGTGAAGATGAACAAATTGAAGTTCGTATGCCAGCGCCTAAATCTCCATTAGAACTGACCCCAACACCCATTGAGGGGTTAGATGTCATATACAACGACGAAAATATCATTGTTATAAATAAGCCCGCAGGTGTTGCAGCGCATCCGAGTCCAGGATGGCACGGACCTACCGTTATCGGAGCGGTGATAGCCGCTGGCTACACAGTGACCACAAGTGGCGCGGCGGAGCGTCAAGGTGTTGTGCATCGTCTAGACGTTGGTACAACGGGTCTGATGGTTCTAGCAAAAGATGAGAATTCCTACAGCAATCTCAAGGATCAGTTCAGAGACCGCTCGGTTACAAAGGTTTATCACGCTCTCGTACAAGGTCATATGGATCCCTCTGAGGGAACAATTGATGCGCCGATAGATCGTCACCCAAAAGAGGATTATCGATTTGCTGTCGTTCTCGATGGGAAACCAAGCATTACTCACTATAAAACTCTTGAATATTTTCCGGCAGTTTCACTTCTTGAAATCGAATTAGAAACTGGACGCACGCATCAAATCCGTGTTCACTTTGCAGCGCTTCATCACCCACTTGTTGGGGATATGACTTATGGCGCCGACCACACGATTGCCACTCGTCTTGAGTTAACGCGTCCGTGGCTTCACGCCAAGGAGTTGCGATTTAACCATCCAGTTACAGGCTCACCGCTCGCTTTCACAAGCCAGTACCCACCTGAACTGACACGCACTTTGACACTTCTCGGGCATGTCCGAGAAGGGGAGTAGTTACGGTAGTAATCTCCCAACCGTGTCTTCTTCTACTCCCTCCTCTACTAGCTCGCCTAAAAAATTGGCTGATTCCGATAATTTCGTGCACTTGCACGTTCACACAGAATATTCAATGTTGGACGGCGCCGCTCGGGTAAAAGAGCTTGTTGCTGAAGTTGCTCGACTAGAGATGCCGGCAATTGCAATTACAGACCATGGCAATGTTTTTGGCGCTTATGAATTCAACAAGCAAGCAGTAAGCGCTGGAGTTAAACCCATCATCGGTATTGAAGCTTATGTTGCTCCGGAAAGTCGCTTTGATAAAAAGAGAGTCAAATGGGCTGATGGCGGTGAAGACGATGTCTCAGGTGGTGGCGCTTATACACACATGACAATTCTTGCTGAGAATAACACTGGGCTTGGAAATCTTTTCAAATTATCGTCTTTAGCTTCTCTCGAAGGTTTCTACTACAAGCCTCGAATGGATCGCGAACTACTTTCTCAATATTCCAAAGGGTTGATTGCAACAACGGGTTGCCCAGGTGGTGAAATTCAAACTCGCCTGCGTATGGGAGCGTACAAAGAGGCTATTAAATCAGCTAGTGAGTTGCGAGATATTTTCGGTAAAGATAATTTTTATCTAGAATTAATGGATCATGGGATTGATATTGAAACTCGTGTTCGAAAGGATCTTCTTAAGCTTGGTAGCGAATTAGGTTTACCACTACTTGCGACAAATGACCTTCATTACACAAAGCACGAAGATGCAGGTGCTCACGAAGCCTTATTGTGCGTTCAATCGGGCTCCACGATTGCAGATCCAAAACGATTTAAATTTGATAACGATGAGTTCTATGTAAAAACTGCTTCCCAAATGCGTCAACTTTTCTCTGATTTTCCAGACGCTTGCGATAACACACTACTTATCGCCGAGCGCTGCAACATAACAATGCGCGAGGGGGAGAACTTACTTCCACAGTTCCCCGTGCCACAGGGAGAAACCGAAGTTTCATGGCTTACGCGTTTATCAAATGAAGGGTTACAAAATCGTTGTAACGGAAAAGTCCCGGAGCACTATCAGGAACGTTTAGATTATGAATTAAACGTCATGATAACGATGGGCTTTCCGGGTTACTTTCTTGTTGTGGCAGATTTATGTGCACATGCTCGTGAAGTTGGCATTCGCGTAGGTCCAGGTCGTGGTTCGGCAGCAGGTTCTCTTGTCTCCTACGCCCTTGGAATTACCCAACTTGATCCAATTCGTCACGGACTTCTCTTTGAACGTTTCCTTAACCCAGAACGTATCTCAATGCCCGATATCGATTTAGACTTTGATGAACGTCGTCGCTCGGAAATGATTCAGTATGCAACTGATACATACGGAGAAGATCGCGTCGCCCAAATCATCACCTATAGCAATATAAAATCTAAACAAGCTCTCAAGGATGCGACTCGAGTACTTGGCTATCCATATGCAATAGGCGACAAAATTACTAAAGCCCTTCCTCCCACCATTATGGGTAAGGACATCACTCTTTCTGGGATTTTTGATGCTAAGGATGAGCGTTATGGTGAAGCTGGAGAATTTAGAACTATCTATGAAACTGATCCAGATGCAAAGAAGATTGTTGACACCGCTCGTGGCCTAGAGGGGCTCAAGCGTCAGTGGGGAGTCCACGCCGCCGGTGTGATTCTTTCACGCGATCCACTTCTAGAAGTCATCCCAATTCATCGTCGTGAGAGCGATGGAGCAATTATTACCCAGTTCGATATGGGTGCTTGCGAGTCAATTGGACTGTTGAAAATGGACTTCCTTGGCCTTCGCAATCTTTCTGTGATTGATATCTGCCTTGAAAATATTGTGAAGAATCAAAATGTCACGGTGGATTTGTCCACTTTAACTCTCGATGATAAGAAAACTTTTGATCTACTATCAAAAGGTGAAACATTGGGCGTCTTTCAATTAGATGGTGGGCCAATGCGCTCACTTCTTAAGCAGATGTCTCCAGATTCATTCGAAGATATTTCAGCTGTTCTGGCTCTGTATCGCCCAGGTCCAATGGGTGTTAATGCGCACACGGACTATGCCGATCGCAAGAATCGACGCAAACCGGTTGAGCCTATTCACCCTGAACTTTCAGAGCCTCTTGGAGAAATTCTTGATGATACCTATGGACTCATCGTTTATCAGGAACAAGTAATGGCCATTGCCCAAAAAGTTGCTGGGTTTTCACTTGGACGCGCAGATCTATTACGTAAAGCGATGGGTAAAAAGAACAAAGACATTCTGGATAAAGAGTATGTAAATTTTGAAGAAGGAATGAAAAAGAATAATTTTTCACAGGGTGCAATTAAAAAATTATGGGAAACTTTGATTCCATTCTCTGACTACGCATTTAACCGGTCTCACACCGCTGGGTATGGAATGGTTTCCTACTGGACGGCATATTTAAAGGCTAACTATTCGACTGAATATATGGCCGCTCTACTGACCAGCGTTCGTGATGACAAGGATAAAAGCGCTCAATATCTCAATGAGTGCCGGCGTATGGGTATAAAGGTTTTGGCCCCGGATGTAAATGAATCCTTCACCGATTATGCAGCTCTTGGAAAAGACATTCGGTTCGGCATGGGAGCCATTCGAAATGTAGGAGAAAACGTAACGGAATCAATCGTGCGGGCGCGCGAAAGTAAGGGTCGCTACCAATCTTTTGGGGATTTCCTGGCGAAGTCAGAACAAAATGTTTGCAATAAAAAGACTATTGAATCACTCATCAAAGCTGGTGCATTTGATTCTCTTGGCCATACCCGTAAGGGATTGATGATGGTGTATTTAGAAGCTATTGATGCCGTGAATGAAAATAAGCGGGCCGAAGCGATTGGGCAATTTGATCTCTTTGGCGCGGCACCGATTGGTGGCTCACAATTGACTGATGTTGAACTAACCGTTCCGCAAGGGGAGTGGGATAAATCTTTACTTCTTGCATATGAACGGGAAATGCTTGGGCTATATGTTTCAGATCACCCACTTCTCGGCGTGGAACATATTCTCAGTGCTGCCGTAGATATTCCCATTGGCCAACTTTCAGATGATGGAATTGCGCATGAACAGATTATTTCAATCGGTGGATTGATTACTCAAGTACAACGTAAGGTTTCCAAACAGGGTAATGCGTGGGCAATTGTTACTGTTGAGGATTTAGAGGGCGCGCAAGACGTTATGTTCTTTGCTAGCGCTTACACAAATCACGCTCTCAATCTTGTTGAAGACAGAGTCGTCGTAGTTCGTGGACGTGTGGATAAAAGAGAAGAAGCTCTCCGGTTTACGGCGATTGACATGTCAATGCCAGATGTGAGCCATGCTCCATCGGGACCATTGCTGATAACGGTTGACTCTTCTCGAGTAACTCCACCTTTGGTGGATCGCATGAAAGAGATTCTCCGCTCACACCCTGGTTCACGTGAAGTTCATCTGCGCCTTGACGATGGAAATGGCAACAGCACGGGGGGAATTGTCATGAAACTCGATGATGACTTACGTGTCACTTCATCGCCCAGCCTCTCAGCAGATTTAAAACAGGTGCTTGGACCGGATTGTCTGCCAGCTTAATTAGGGAACGAGATCAGCCCGTCGCCAAGTAGAATTACGAGGTGATAATCCGGCGCCTCGATCTTCGCGGAAAACGACTGTCTAGTAGTGAATATAAGTCGCAACTTCCGCGAGCTACTCTAGATATTGATTCCGCTCTCCTTTCTATAGCACCGCTACTTGAAGCTGTTAAGAATGGAACTGAAGATACGCTGAAAGAACTGGCGCTTCGTTTTGATGGGATTGCTCCCGATGCGATTCGCGTTCCACGGGCTGCTCTACAAAATGCCCTCACTGAACTGGACCCCGAGGTTCGCGCAGCTTTATTGGAAGCAATAACACGTATTAAGAAAGTGCATTCCGATCAGGTGAGAATTGAAAATGAAACGCACGTGGTTGATGGTGGAGTTGTAACCCAGCGATGGATTCCAGTTGATCGTGTCGGTCTTTATGTTCCTGGTGGTAATGCGGTTTACCCCAGTTCTGTGATGATGAATGTTATTCCTGCCCAAATTGCAAAAGTTCCAAGCATCGCAATCGCATCCCCACCTCAGAAAGAATTTGGGGGTCTGCCACATCCAACAATTTTGGCAACATGTGAGTTGCTAGGAATTGATGAGGTCTACGCGGTTGGCGGGGCTCAAGGAATTGCCATGTTTGCATACGGCGTTTCAGGATTGTGTGAACCCACGAATATGGTTACTGGGCCCGGAAATATTTATGTTGCTGCTGCAAAGCGCGCACTTCGAGGCTTGGTCGGAATTGATTCCGAAGCCGGTCCTACAGAAATAGCAATCGTGGCAGACAAAACTGCTCGCGCAACGGATGTTGCAGCAGATTTAATAAGCCAGGCTGAACACGACACAATCGCGGCAGCCGTATTGGTCACAGACTCGCTGGAGCTAATGGACCAGGTTGAGGCAGAACTTGAACGAAGAGTTTCTATCACTAAGCATTCGCAGCGGATTCGTAGCGCCTTAGGTGGCATACAAAGTTGCATGGTTCTTGTCGATAACCTCGATCAAGGCCTTGATGTTGTGAACGCTTATGGAGCTGAACACCTTGAAATAATTGCGTCCGATGCGCGAAATCTTGCTCGCAAGGTTCGCAATGCGGGAGCCGTTTTTATTGGTGAATTTTCACCAGTCTCCTTAGGTGATTATTCCGCAGGTTCCAATCACGTTCTTCCTACAGGTGGTTGCGCCTGCCACTCGAGTGGATTGTCGGTCCAAACTTTCTTGCGTGGGGTTAACTTCATCGAATACGACGAAAAATCTTTCAAAGATATTGCCCAGAACGTAATTACCCTGGCGAATAGCGAAGATTTGCCAGCGCACGGTGAAGCGATGAAGGCGAGGCTTGAATGAGTATTAAACCCAATCAACCAACTTGGCCCGTTTGGTTGCCACTTCGCGATGAGCTAAGAACGCTCACTCCTTACGGAGCTCCTCAAATTCACGATGTCGTCCAACTCAATTCCAATGAAAATCCATTCAAACTGCCCGATGAAGTTCAGGCTGCAATAGTGAAAGAGATAAAGGAAGTTGCCGCCTCGCTCAATCGTTATCCGGACCGCGATGCAGTGCGATTGAGATCCAAGCTCGCGCAATATGTGAACTCAGCGAGTAATACGGAATTTTCTGTTGAAAATATTTGGGCAGCAAATGGGAGTAACGAAATATTACAAACTCTATTCCTGGCATGTGGTGGTTCAAAGAGATCTGCTCTTGGTTTCACGCCCTCTTATTCGGTACATCCACTCATAGCAAAAATTACAGGCACTCAATGGATTGAAGGAAAGCGTTCAAGCACATTTGGAATAGATATACAGTTGGCCACTGCGCAGATTCTTGCCGAAAAACCTTCACTTATATTTGTTGCAACTCCCAACAACCCGTCGGGTACTTCGACTCCATTATCTGATCTTGAATTATTGGCAGATGCAGCAAGCAAGGTCGGTGCTCTTTTGGTTGTAGATGAGGCATACGCTGAATTTTCATCAGAACAATCAGCTGCCACTCTTATCGCCAAATTCCCACACGTAGTGTCATCTCGCACAATGAGCAAAGCTTTTGCTTTTGCCGGTGTTCGCGTTGGCTATCTAATCGCGCATCCATCAGTAATTGATGCTGCTCTTGTAACACGATTGCCTTATCACTTAAGCGCTCTCACTCAGAGCGCAGCAGAAGTAGCCGTTGATCATGCGAACCTAATGCAAAGTGGAATTCAGGAGCTACTTTCTGGAAGGGAGTTGCTAGTACGGGGAATCGAATTGGTTGGTTGGAAAGCCTTGGACAGTTCCGCTAACTTCATACTTTTCTCAGGCTTTACTCGTTCATCAAATGAAATTTGGCAAGAATTCCTTAATCGCGGCATTCTTATCAGAGATGTTGGCCTGGCGGGTTACTTGCGAGTTTCAGTTGGTACGAAGGCCGAGAATCAACGCTTTTTAACAGCGCTACAAGAAATTGCGCAATAATATGACCCTCACACCGGAAAGTTGAAGAAATGACCCAGTCAGTGAATGCTAAAAATGTCAGAACCGCACTTGTGGTGCGTGAAACCAAAGAATCCAAGGTTAGTGTTTCACTCAACCTGGATGGATCTGGATTAATTGATATCCAAACAGGAGTTCCATTCTTTGACCACATGCTTTCGCAACTCGGTAAACATGCAGGCTTTGATTTGACCGTTAAAACCGTTGGAGATGTTGATGTGGATTCCCATCACACTGTCGAAGACACCTCCTTAGCTTTCGGCCAGGCGCTGCGTGAAGCGTTAGGAGACAAAGTCGGTATTCGTAGATTCGGTGATGCAATGGTTCCACTTGATGAGGTCCTCGTCCAAGCAGCAGTAGATCTTTCTGGACGCCCTTATCTTGTTCATCGAGCGCCAGAAATTGTGGAACTCATTGGCACTTTTGATACGACGTTGGGTCGTCACATTTGGGAATCTATTGTTGCCGAAGCGCGTATCGCCCTTCATGTTCGAGTCTTGGAAGGCAGAAATGCGCATCACGTATTTGAAGCACAATTCAAAGCCGTTGCGCGTGCACTTCGCGATGCCGTAACCGTGGACAACCGCGTTGCCGGGATTCCTTCCACTAAGGGCTCTCTTTGATTGCAATTCTTGATTATGGCTCGGGAAATTTACGATCGGCACAACGGGCTTTTGAGCTGACGGGGCATAAGGTTGTAATAACTTCTGATTCGAAAACATTCCTAGGTGCAGACGCGTTTGTTGTTCCTGGAGTTGGAGCTTTTGGCGCATGCATGAAACAACTGGAAGACGTTGGTGGCGCCAGCTTAGTTAAGGAAGCGGTAGCAACAACGAAGCCTCTCTTTGGAATTTGCGTCGGAATGCAAATATTGTTTTCACAAGGAGAAGAAAAAGGAAGCCATTCTGGAATTGGATTTTTCCAAGGTAGTGTCGCCAAACTTGCCGCTCCTGTTTTGCCGCATATTGGTTGGAATACCATCGATACCAATTGCGCGACCTTTGAGGGATTGAAAGATCAGATGTTTTATTTTGTTCATTCATATGCGGTAAAGACAGCTCCCGCCGATGCACAGATCACGTGGACAACATATGGTGAAAGATTTGTGGCCGCGGTGGAGAGAAATAACATTTTTGGAACTCAGTTTCATCCAGAAAAAAGTGGCGATGCAGGAGCAAAATTGATATCGAATTGGGCGGCCAGAATATGAAAAAACTTGAATTATTGCCTGCTATCGATGTCAAAGGCGGCTTGGCTGTGCGATTAGTGCAAGGTGAGTTGTCGCAAGAAAGCCAATATGGAAGTCCCCTGGATGTGGCAAAAGAGTTTGCGCAGGCTGGGGCCGAATGGATTCATTTAGTAGATCTAGATGCAGCGTTTGGAATTGGTAGTAATGCAGACCTTTTGGCGCAGGTGATTGCATCGGTTGATATAAATGTAGAACTTTCGGGTGGAATTCGTGATGACCAAACTCTGCGCCGAGCGCTGGCAACGGGGTGCAAGCGAATAAATCTGGGTACTGCAGCACTGGAAGATCCGCAATGGACAGAGAAAGTTATTGCTGAATTTGGTGATCGCATTGCTGTTGGACTTGATGTGCGTGGCCACACACTTGCTGCGCGTGGGTGGACTCGTGAGGGAGGAAATCTCTTTGAAGCTATTGAAAGATTAGATCGAAATGGCTGTGCTAGATATATTGTCACTGATGTTGCTAGAGATGGAACATTGACTGGCCCAAACCTTGAATTGCTCAAGGAAGTTTGTGCGGTGACATCAAAGCCCGTGGTTGCAAGTGGAGGAGTATCAACTCTTGCTGATTTGATGGCTATACGCGCTCTTACGCAAATTGGGGTTGAAGGTGCAATTGTAGGTAAAGCACTCTATGCCGGCGCGTTTACGCTGGAGCAAGCTCTAGCGGCTACGAGTTGATCCACAAATGACTTTAGCGAAAAGAATTATTCCTTGCTTGGATGTGGATCAAGGGCGGGTAGTTAAAGGTATTAATTTCGAGAATTTGATTGATGCCGGGGATCCCGTTGAGTTGGCAAAAAGATAGGGTTTAGAAGGCGCGGATGAACTAACTTTTTTGGATATTTCTGCCAGCGTAGATAACCGGGCTACAACTCTGGAGATGGTTCAAAAAACAGCCGAACAAGTCTTCATTCCATTAACAGTTGGCGGTGGAATTAGAGAAGTTAAAGATGTTGATCAATTGCTTCGAGCTGGAGCCGATAAGGTTTCGATTAATACTGCCGCGATTAAACGCCCGGAATTAATTGATGAAATTTCGGCCAGATTCGGCAATCAGGTTCTCGTGTTGTCTGTAGATGCTCGGCGCGCAGATTCACCCTCTGGCTATGAAGTTACAACTCATGGCGGGCGAAACAGTGGGGGAATGGACGCTCTTGAATGGATGCGTGAAGCAGTTAATCGTGGGGCCGGGGAAATTCTTCTTAATTCAATGGATGCCGATGGAACTCGTGATGGCTTTGACCTAGAAATGATTCGGGCTGCGCGATCTGTCGTTTCGGTTCCAATTATCGCTAGCGGAGGAGCAGGCAAGCTCGAGGATTTTGCAGCCGCACTTGATGCTGGCGCTGACGCGTTGCTTGCAGCCAGCGTCTTTCATTTTGGGACATTTACTATCTCTGCAGTGAAGGAGTTCTTGGCAGCCAGCGGTTATTCGGTCCGTCGTTAGCACCCTATACGGCAGAATATCCCTGTGAACTTCCCTCCTGAGATTCAAGAACGCTTTTTGAAAGATGAGCTTGTGGCTGCAATTGCCCAGGAGAGCTCAACGGGTGAAATCCTTATGTTGGCGTGGATGAACAAAGAAGCGTTAGAAAAAACTCTAGAAACAAAGCGGGTTACCTATTGGAGCAGAAGTCGAAATTCTCTTTGGGTCAAAGGTGAGACTTCCGGTAATACGCAGGATTTGATTTCAATTTCCTATGACTGCGATGGCGATGCAATTCTGTTGAAAGTTCATCAACAAGGTTCTGCCTGCCACACGGGAGAGCGCACTTGCTTTCATCGGGAGCTCACCAAATGATGACTTTGACGCAATTTCGCGACTATGCAAAAAGTTTCAACGTAATCCCCGTATGGCAAAAATTTATTGCTGATAGTGAGACGCCACTTGGGCTCTATCGCAAACTTGCAGATGACCGGCCTGGAACTTTTTTGTTGGAATCTGCTGAGCACGGTGGGGTGTGGTCACGTTACTCATTCATTGGAGTTAATAGCGTAGCTACTTTGACGGAAGTCGATGGAGTCGCCGCTTGGATTGGAAACGCACCAGCTGGAGCGCCACAAGGCATTGATCCACTCGAAGCTGTGCGGATTACCGCTTCGCATTTGAAGTCACCACGTATTCCAGAACTTGGTCCTTTAACCGGAGGATTAGTCGGTTATATGGGTTATGAAATTGTTCGCAGATTAGAAAAACTTCCCGAGCTATCAGTGAAAGACGTTGAGATTCCTGAAATTTCTTACATGCTTACATCTGACCTTGCCATATTTGATCACTTCGAAGGCTCGCTTACCCTCATTGCGAATGCAATAAATTGGGATGGAAGTGATGAAAGAGTCGATGAGGCATATGAAGATGCCATGCGACGACTCGAAAAAATGACGAAGCAAGCTAATACTTCCCTTCCTGCTCATATAACTTTGCCGACGCAGAAACCTGAAGCAGTATTTAGTCGTAACATGAGTTCAGAGGAATATTGCGCAAAAGTTGATCTCATCAAAGAAGAAATTCGATCAGGAGAGGCATTCCAAGTCGTTCTATCTCAACGATTCACAATGGACTGCACTGCCGCCCCATATGACGTCTATCGCGCGCTGAGGTTACAAAACCCAAGTCCTTATATGTATCTCTTTCGTTTCCATGATGGTTTGGACATCGTGGGTTCAAGCCCAGAAGCCCTTGTGAAGATTCATGACGGAGAAGTTCTTATCCATCCGATAGCCGGAACAAGAGCACGCTCTGAAAATCCCGAAATAGACAACAAGCGCGGTGAAGAACTTTTAGCAGATCCTAAGGAGCGCGCAGAACATTTGATGCTCGTCGACCTGGGTAGAAATGATCTAGGCCGCGTATGCGAGCCGGGTTCGGTAGAAGTTATCGAATTCATGCATCTTGAGCGCTACTCACATGTAATGCATATTGTCTCTACAGTTGTTGGAAAACTTGGCAAAAACCATTCACCAGTTGATGCGTTATACGCTGTTTTCCCCGCTGGAACTTTGTCGGGTGCGCCGAAACCTCGAGCAATGGAAATTATCGAAAAAAATGAGCCAACACGTAGAGGAATTTATGGCGGCACAATCGGATATTTAGATTTTCGAGGAAATATTGATGCTTGCATAGCGATTAGAACCGCTGTTATTAAAGATGGAAAAGCTTACGTTCAAGCCGGAGCAGGCATCGTCGCGGATTCTATTCCTGAAAGTGAAGAAGCTGAATGTCGCAATAAAGCCGCTGCTGTACTCAATGCGATTGCGTCGGCCAATTCGATGAAAGCATTAAAATCATGAAAGCGTTGCTGCCAATTACAATGTTAGCTGCCGCTATTTTTCTATTGACGCGCAAGAGTAAGAAGAAAAATCCTTCTCGCTATGAACGCAAAGCTCGCACACCGTGGAATTCACTCAATGAAGGCGAAGATCCAACCCTGTGAGCACAGTGCTTGATTCAATCATCGAAGGCGTGCTTGAAGATGTGAAGGCTCGCCAAGTTCCACTCTCACAACTTCGCGAAAGATTAGATGGTGCCCCGAAATTGCGAGGAGCCCTTGCTGCTCTTCGCCAACCCGGCACACATGTCATTTCGGAAGTAAAACGTTCTTCGCCAAGTAAAGGTGAACTTGCTGATATTGCAAGTCCAGGAAAATTAGCCGAGCAGTACCAGGCCGGGGGAGCATCGGTAGTGAGTGTGCTTACCGAAGAACGAAGGTTTAAAGGCTCCATCAAGGATTTCGAAGAAGTGCGATCGGCAATCGATCTTCCAGTTCTACGGAAAGATTTTATAGTTACTGAATTTCAAATTCTCGAATCTCGAATTCTGGGAGCAGATTTACTTTTACTCATCGTCGCGGGTTTAAGTCAGACTCAATACGAAGATTATTATCAAATGGCTACTGAACTTGGTATGGATGTATTAGTTGAAGTTCATAACCACGATGAACTTGAGAGAGCCTTCGCCATTGAACCATCGATTGTCGGAGTGAATTCTAGAAACCTAAAAACTTTGGATTTAGATGCTCGGATTTTTGACGAGCTAATCCCCGAGATTCCACCGAAGGTCGTGCGAGTGGCCGAATCAGGTATCTCCACAAGACATGAGGTTGAACACATTGAAATGTTAGGCGGCAACGCAATACTTGTCGGTGAAACATTGGTGAAAGCTGGTAATCCGGGCGAGGCCATATCTCGACTTCTTGGCCGCGGGCAAACTGGTAGTTTATGACGATGAAATCGACTGTAGTTCAAGAAGATATTCTCGGGCATTTTGGTCCCTATGGCGGACGATTTGTTCCTGAGGCATTGATTGAAGCGCTCGATTCATTGACCCTTGCATATGAAGAAGCAAAAGTAGATCCAGCTTTTATTGCCGAGCTTGATTACCTTCACAAAACGTATACCGGCCGACCAAGCATAATTACTGAGGTACCTCGCTTTGCAGAGCATGCAGGCGGAGCAAGAATTATCTTGAAGCGCGAAGATCTCAATCACACGGGAAGCCACAAGATTAATAATGTTCTTGGTCAAGCTCTCCTTGTGAAGCGGATGGGTAAGAAAAGAATCATTGCTGAAACTGGCGCAGGCCAGCACGGTGTTGCCTCAGCAACCGCTGCTGCCCTTATGGGCCTTGAATGCGTTGTGTACATGGGCGAGGAAGATACAAAGCGTCAAGCACTCAACGTTGCTAGGATGAAATTACTTGGCGCACAGGTTGTTCCAGTGACTCAGGGATCAAAAACTTTAAAAGATGCAATTAATGAAGCAATGCGTGATTGGGTAACAAATGTCGAGACCACTCATTATCTTCTTGGCACTGTTGCTGGCCCACATCCATTTCCAACCATGGTTCGAGATTTCCATCGAATCATCGGCGTTGAAGCGCGCGCTCAGGTTCTTGAACTTACTGGCAAACTTCCAGATGCGGTCCTTGCTTGTGTCGGCGGGGGATCAAATGCAATTGGAATTTTCCATCCATTCTTAGATGACCTAAGCGTTCGACTCATTGGGCTTGAAGCCGGTGGCAGTGGTATCGCATCTGGAAAGCATGCAGCAACAATTTCCGGAGGAACTCCTGGAGTTCTACATGGAACACGTTCCTATGTATTGCAAGATGAAAATGGCCAAACTGTTGAATCTCATTCAATTTCCGCTGGTTTAGATTATCCCGGTGTGGGACCAGAGCATGCCTATCTCAGCGATATTGGTAGAGCCGAATATCAGCCAGTTAATGATGATCAAGCTATGGAAGCATTCTCTCTCATGTGCAAAACAGAGGGCATTATTCCTGCAATTGAAACGGCACACGCTTTGTATGGCGCAATGAAGCTTGGGCGCGAACTTGGTCCTGATGCAACCCTTCTTATAAATTTTTCCGGACGTGGCGATAAAGATGTTGATACTGCTGCACGCTACTTCGGATTGCCTCTATAAATGACGCCGCTTTCCGCTCTTTTTGAGAAAACACGTTCTGAGAACCGCGCTGCATTGATTGGATATTTACCTGCTGGATTTCCTTCCAAGCAAGAATGTATTGATGCGATTTCTGCGATGGTTGAAGGCGGAGTCGACGCGATTGAAATCGGCTTTCCATACAGCGATCCCGTAATGGATGGTCCAATTATTCAAGCCGCAGCCGAACTGTCTCTATCTCAGGGAACGGGAGCTAAAGAAGTATTTAGTACTTTAGAAGCCGTTGCATCCACTGGTACACCAGCGGTCGTAATGACATATTGGAATCCCATCGAACGTTATGGTGCGCAAAATTTTGCTCGAGATATTGCCAAAGCAGGAGGATCTGGAGTTATCACTCCTGATTTAACTGTTGAAGAGGCAACGCCTTGGCGAGAAGCAGTTCAAAAAGAGGAAATTAATAGTATTTTTGTTGTAGCACCGAGCACCAAAGATGAGCGTCTGGCCAAAGTTACGGCCGAGTGCAGCGGATTTATTTATGCAGCTTCCCTCATGGGAGTTACTGGTACCCGCACTTCGGATTCAACTTCTGCTCGTGATTTGGTAGGCCGCGTACGTCAGGTTTCACAAACTCCGGTTGCTGTTGGTTTAGGAGTATCCACTCGCGATCAAGCTCACGAAGTTGCTCAATACGCCGATGGCGTGATTGTCGGCTCAGCTTTTATTCGCCTACTCCAGGAGAGCCAATCAATGGGTGAGGGGCTGATTCGCGTGCGTGAACTAGCCAAATCACTGGCTGAAGGAGTACGGCGCTAATTTCTACTGTAAATTAAGCGCAGGCTTTTAAGATACATACCCCACTCGGGTTCAACAGGAGGATATAGATGGCTCAGCAAAAAGGCGGAGATAAAATCACTCGCAATATTGTGATTGGAATGGTTTTGCTCGTCGTACTTGCCGGAGTAGGAGCGTCGCTCTTCTCTTCCCACTCAACTAATTCTTCTGCAAAGCCTGTTGCTGCAGTAAAAGCAGATGGATATGGAATTACATTTAATCCAAATGCAAAAGTACGTGTTGATTTTTGGGAAGACTTCCAATGTCCTAATTGCCGCAATTTCGAAGCTGTAAATAGCTCGTATATAAATTCTCTTGTAACCGCTGGAAAAATCAAAGCAGTATTTCATCCAATGTCATTCATTGGGCCAGAATCTATTCTCGCGGCGAGTGCTGCTGGGTGCGCTTCGGATGCTGGTAAATTTTTGGAATTCCACACCGCTCTTTATGCAAACCAGCCTAAAACAGAAAATTCAGGTCTTTGGAATGCTCAGGTACTAACAATCCTTGGGATCGGAGTTGGAGTCAAGGATAAGAATTTTTCTGAGTGTGTGAAGTCATCCAAGTACGAGGGATGGCTTTCGAACATTGAAACAGATGCAACAAAGCAAGGTGTTAATTCAACGCCAACTGTCTTTGTTAATGGCAAGTTAATGCCTACTACAAACTACCTTGATGTGAAGAAATTCAGTGCCTACCTTGCTGCGGATGGGGTGAAGTAATCCAGGTAATCCAGGTAAATCAGAATTAATCTAATGCACCGCTTTATACCGTCCCCAACGGTAAGCGCGGTGCATTTTGGTTTTATAACAATTCATTTCTATGCGTTAACCATCTTGCTAGGGATATTGAGTGCTATTTTTATCGGGCGCTATTTTTATGCCCGCAAAGGTGGAAACCCAGAAGAGATTATGGATGTGGCTTTTTATGCCATCCCAAGTGGCATCATTGGCGGTCGTCTTTATCACGTTGTTACTTCACCCGATGCATATTTCGGTAGCAATGGTCACCCTCTGGATGCTTTCAAGATTTGGGAAGGTGGAATGGGAATATGGGGAGCAATAGCACTTGGAACACTTGTTTCATACAAAGTTTTTATTCGTCAGAAACGCTCTCTTTCTTTTCTGCATTTTGCTGACGCACTGGCCCCCGGATTACTTATTGCTCAAGGCATTGGGCGATGGGGAAATTATTTCAACATAGAACTTTTCGGCACTCCTTCGCGCCTTCCCTGGGCGCTCTCCGTGCCTATAAATGAGCGACCAGTGGGTTATGAAAATTTCCAAACGTTTCACCCTGCGTTTCTTTATGAGTCGCTGTGGTGTGTGTTGGGAGCCGCTCTCTTGCTTTTCCTTTCACGTAACAGATCACTCAAGCCCGGCTCTCTTTTTCTAGGCTATATAGCCTTCTATTGTCTTGGCAGGCTTGGAATTGAATCTTTACGCATCGATTCGGCTCATCTGCTGCTGGGTTTGCGAATTAATATATGGGTGAGTGGGATTGGGTTTTGTGTCGCAAGCTACTTCTTGTATCGCAAGATGAAGGCCTCGCGCTAAGGTTCTCTCATGAGTCTGGATGATGTCTTTCAACGCAATCTTGATCACAAGGTCCACAAAGCTGGCTGGTTGCGTGCTGCAGTCTTGGGCGCAAATGATGGCCTCGTGGCAACTGCTTCGTTGATGATTGGTATATCGGCTGCTGGCAAAAGTGATTTCATCTTTACGGGTGGCTGTGCGGGAATTGCCGCGGGAGCAATGTCGATGGCTGTTGGTGAATACATTTCGGTTCGCTCTCAAACGGATATCGAATTAGCGGATCGACGCATTGAAGCCAAGCATCTTGAAATAGATCCAGAGGGTGAATTAGAAGAACTTACACATATCTATATACAACGCGGATTGACCCGTGATTTGGCGGAGCAAGTCGCCAAAGCAATGCATGAGAAAGACGCACTGGAAGCGCACCTGCGTGATGAGCTTGGGCAATTTGAACATACAAAAGCTCGCCCTGTGCAGGCTGCTGTAGCTTCAGCCATTGCCTACACAACCGGAGGATTAGTTCCACTTCTTGGCGCGCTGGCTCCATCTATGGGGGCTAAGGTCACAAGCATTGTGGTCTTCACGGTATTTGGCTTAGCAGGGACAGGCTTCATCAGCTCACGATTAGCTGGCTCATCCTTACTCCCTACGATTCTTCGTGTGGTTATTGGCGGCTCATTGGGCATGGCCATCACCGCTGGAATCGGATCTTTAGTTCACCTTTCTGGCATCTAGTTGCTACCCTTTCCCACCGGTTCTGAGCACTCCTCAGAATAGGTTTAAATCCCGCTAGCGGGTTAGGGCCACTGTCGTCCCGATTGCAAGTCATCGGTTTGAGACAGGAGTTTGCGCGCATGAGCCAATTCAGCACGGTTCCATCAGCACAAGGTCTTTATGATCCTGCAAACGAAAAAGATTCTTGTGGCGTTGCAATGGTCGCAACTCTGAATAAAAAAGCAACGCATGAAATTGTTTCGCAAGCCCTTACTGCACTTCGAAATCTAGAACATCGCGGCGCCTCGGGAGCTGAACCAGACAGTGGTGATGGCGCAGGAATTCTTATTCGAATTCCCGATCAGTTCTATCGCGAAGTCCTTACTTTTGATCTTCCTGCTGCCGGAAAATACGCCGCCGGTATCGCATTCATTGACGAATCTTTTTCCGAGTTAGATGCGCTCGCTCACATAGCCGATGAGGAAGGACTTGTAATTGTTGGATGGCGCGAGCTTCCTACAAATTCATCGACACTTGGCAAGACTGCTCTATCTGTGATGCCAAAGTTTGTGCAACTCTTTATGGCTGGAAAGAACAACGAAGAGGACCTCAATCTTGATCGCCTTGCATTTTGCTTCCGCAAGCGGGCCGAACACGCACATCCGATTTATTTCCCTTCACTATCTACTCGCACAATCGTTTACAAAGGAATGCTTACAACTGGGCAGCTAGAAGAATTCTTCCCAGATCTCTCCGATGAACGTGTAGTTTCCCCACTTGCCATTGTTCACTCTCGCTTTTCTACTAATACTTTCCCATCATGGCCACTTGCCCACCCGTATCGTTTCATTGCCCACAATGGTGAAATTAATACCGTTAAAGGTAATCGCAATTGGATGCGCGCACGTGAAGCGTTACTTCAAAGTGATCTCATACCGGGCGACCTGAATCGACTCTTTCCAATTGTTGAGCAATCCGGAAGCGACTCTGCTTCCTTTGATGAAGTTCTTGAGCTGCTTTATCTAGGTGGTCGTTCTCTTCCTCACTCAATTTTGATGATGATCCCAGAAGCTTGGGAAAACCACACAACCATGCCAAAGAACCGTAAAGATTTTTATCAGTTCCACGCATCCCTTATGGAAGCTTGGGATGGCCCGGCCTGCGTGACATTCACCGACGGTCTCCAACTTGGCGCTGTTCTTGATCGCAATGGATTGCGTCCTTCGCGTTATTGGGTAACAAAAGATGGACTAGTTGTCTTGGCTTCCGAGGTTGGAGTACTTGATTTTGATCCCGCAAATATTGAGCGAAAGGGTCGACTACAACCTGGTCGCATGTTCCTCGTTGATATTGAAGAGGGTCGAATCATTGAAGATGGCGAGATAAAGGATGAGCTTGCAAATGCCGCTCCTTATGGCGAGTGGCTCAATGATGGCCTTGTACGCCTTGCTGATTTGCCAGCTCGCGAACATATTATTTATCCGCACTCTTCGGTTGTCCGTCGCCAACGTGCATTTGGATACACAGAAGAAGAATTGCGAATCATTGTCGCCCCGATGGCAAAATCTGGGCTTGAACCACTTGGTTCAATGGGAACAGATACTCCAATTGCTGCGCTCTCAAATAAGTCGCGATTGCTTTTCGATTACTTTGCTCAGCTATTTGCTCAAGTAACAAATCCTCCATTAGATGCGATCAGAGAAGAACTTGTAACAAGTTTGGGTGGAAGTATTGGCCCAGAACATAACTTGCTCGATCCCGGTCCACAATCGTGCCAACAAATCGCACTTGATTTCCCAGTGATAGATAACGATGAACTTGCAAAGATTATTCACGTAAATGCCGAGGGAGATCGTGAAGGATTCCACTCGCACGTTGTTCGCGGACTTTTCCCAGTTGCTGGTGGGGGAGAAGCGTTGCGTGCACGAATTGAAGAAATTCGGGCAGAAGTATCCCAAGCCATCAAAGACGGGGCTCACATTATTGTTCTATCTGACCGCGATGGTGATTCAGAAGATGCACCAATCCCATCGTTGTTGCTGACATCTGCTGTACATCACCACCTCATTCGTGAAAAAACTCGCACCCAAGTTGGTCTAGTTGTAGAAACGGGTGAAGTTCGCGAAGTGCATCACATCGCACTGCTTATTGGTTTTGGCGCCGCAGCAGTAAATCCATATCTGGCCATGGAAAGTGCGGAAGATTTGGTTCGCCAGGGCGTTATCAAAGGGATCACACCTGAAAAAGCTGTCGCAAATTTGATTAAATCACTTGGCAAAGGTGTTCTCAAAGTGATGTCGAAGATGGGAATCTCAACCATCGCTTCTTACACGGGTGCCCAAGTTTTTGAGGCTATAGGACTATCCAAAGAAGTTGTTGATGAATATTTTGTAGGACTGACTTCTCGCCTTGGCGGTGTCTCACTCGATGTGATTGCCGAAGAAACTATCAAACGCCATCACATTGCCTATCCTCCGGGCGGAGAAGTTCCTGGTTCCAAGAAGTTGCAAATTGGCGGGGAATATCAATGGCGACGTGAAGGTGAACCGCATCTTTTCGATCCAGAAACAGTATTTACTCTCCAGCATTCAACTCGCGCTAAGCGTTATGACGTTTTCAAGAGATACACGAGCCGAATAGATAATCAATCAAAAGAGCTGATGACACTTCGTGGGCTTTTCACTTTCAAAGAAGGTCTTCGCCCTCCAATTTCTATAGATGAAGTTGAACCAATCAGCGCGATTGTGAAGCGCTTTGCTACTGGAGCAATGTCCTTTGGGTCTATTTCTCAAGAAGCGCATGAGAATCTTGCAATTGCTATGAACCGCATTGGTGGAAAATCAAATAGTGGTGAAGGTGGAGAAAACCCAGACCGTTATGAGAAGGATGCAAATGGAGACTGGCGCCGTTCTGCAATTAAACAGGTAGCTAGTGGGCGTTTTGGCGTCACAAGTAATTACCTTGTTAATGCTGATGATATTCAAATCAAGATGGCACAAGGAGCCAAGCCGGGTGAAGGCGGTCAACTGCCTGGAAACAAGGTGTATCCGTGGGTAGCGAAAGTTCGCTATTCCACTCCCGGAGTAGGTTTGATTTCACCACCACCACATCACGATATTTATTCCATTGAAGATCTTGCTCAACTCATTCACGACCTTAAGAACGCCAATAAGAATGCCCGCGTCCATGTAAAACTTGTTGCTGAAGTTGGTGTTGGAACAGTTGCGGCTGGTGTATCAAAGGCACACGCAGATGTTGTTTTGATTTCTGGACATGATGGCGGAACTGGCGCTTCTCCTCTTACTTCCCTCAAACATGCGGGAGCTCCGTGGGAGCTCGGGCTTGCAGAGACACAGCAAACGTTGATGCTCAACGGTTTGCGCGATCGCATCGTTGTCCAAGTTGATGGCCAAATGAAAACTGGTCGAGATGTCGTTATCGCTGCTCTTCTCGGGGCAGAAGAATTTGGTTTTGCAACTGCGCCACTTGTTGTGTCGGGCTGCATAATGATGCGCGTATGTCACCTCGATACTTGTCCAGTTGGAGTTGCTACGCAAAATCCAGAGCTCCGGGCAAAGTTCTCCGGTAAGCCTGAATTCGTAGAAACATTCTTCGAATATATCGCGGAGGAAGTTCGTGAATGGCTAGCAAAGCTTGGCTTTAAAACTCTTGCAGAAGCAATTGGTCAGGTCGAAGTATTGGATACCAAGCAGGCGGTAAATCATTGGAAGGCAAGCGGGCTTGATCTCGCGCCATTGCTTTTAGCTCCAACTGTTACCGGTGAGCGCAAAAATACGACAATCCAGGATCATGGACTGGCTGCTGCTCTTGATAACGAGCTGATTGTTTTAGCTGATTCAGCGCTCACAAAGGGTGAACCAGTTCGTATCGCTAAGGAAGTTCGAAATGTTAATCGCACAATTGGAACGATGTTAGGCGCCGAAGTTACCCGTCGCTATGGCGAAGAAGGATTACCAGCCGGAACTATTGATATCACTCTTCACGGATCAGCAGGTCAGTCACTAGGTGCCTTTATCCCACGTGGGTTGCTACTTCGTTTATACGGTGATTCAAATGACTATGTGGCTAAGGGACTTTCGGGCGGGCGCGTAATTGTTCGACCAGATGAGAAAGCAACATTCAAATCTGAAGAAAATATTATCGCTGGAAACGTAATCGGATATGGTGCCACGAGTGGTGAAATATTAATTAGAGGAATTGTTGGCGAACGTTTCTGCGTCCGTAATTCTGGAGCAACGGCAATTGTTGAAGGAATTGGTGATCATGGTTGTGAATACATGACCGGGGGACAGGTTCTTGTACTTGGACGCACCGGCCGCAATTTTGCAGCGGGAATGTCTGGTGGCAGGGCCTTTGTTTTGGATTTAGATGAACGTCTTGTTAATCCGGATATGGTTGATGTTCTGGCTCTGCCTGCAGATCAAGAAGAAAATGTTCTGCAAATGCTCACTGTATTCTTTACAGAAACAGGCTCGGTTATCGCAAAAGCAATATTGGATGACTGGCAAGAAGCAAAGAATCGGATTTCACTCGTCATGCCTCGCGATTATGCCCGAGTGATTGCTGCGATGGAACGAGCACAACGTGATGGACTTGATGTTGATAAAGTAGTTATGGAGGCGATCTAATGACTGATCCCAAGGGCTTCATGACGGTGAAACGAGAAACTCCTACGAGGCGCCCCGTCGATGTGCGTATCCAAGATTGGAAAGAGGTCTATGAACCTCAAGAGTTTACTCACCTTCAAAAACAGGCAAGCCGGTGCATGGACTGCGGTATTCCATTTTGTCACCAAGGTTGCCCGCTTGGAAATCTTATTCCTGAATGGAACGATCTCATTTGGCGCGGAGAGAAGAAAGAAGCAGTTGCTCGTTTGCATGCAACAAACAATTTCCCAGAGTTCACAGGACGTTTGTGTCCAGCTCCGTGTGAAACCGCTTGCGTGGTTGGAATTAATGACAGCCCGGTCACTATTAAACAGATTGAATTGCGAACAATTGAAGAAGCTTTTGAATACGGTGATGTGAATCCACTTCCACCTGATCGCCTTTCGGGTAAGACTGTTGCAGTCATTGGTTCGGGTCCTGCTGGACTTGCTACCGCTCAACAACTGACTCGCGCTGGCCACACTGTTGCTGTGTATGAGAGAGCTGAAAAAGTAGGTGGTCTACTTCGCTATGGAATTCCAGAATTCAAAATGGAAAAAAGTATTGTCGATCGTCGGATCACGCAGATGGAAGGTGAAGGTACTCGTTTCCGCACCGGCGTAAATGTAGGAGTGGACATCACCGGGCAACAGCTGCGGGCAAAATACGACGCAATTGTCCTGTCTGTCGGCGCAACAAATTGGCGTGATTTAAATGTTCCCGGACGCGAGCTCCATGGTATTTATCAAGCAATGGAATTCTTGCCTTGGGGAAATAAGCAAGGGCTGGGAGAACTAAACGGGGAATCTCCAATCAATACTCATGGAAAGCACGTGGTAATTCTCGGTGGCGGAGATACCGGAGCTGACTGCCTTGGAACGGCTATCCGTCAAGGAGCAGCGAGTATTACTCAACTTGAGATTATGCCGCGACCAACTGATGAGCGACCAGGAACTCAACCTTGGCCGACATATCCAATGGTTTATCGAGTGAGTAGCGCGCATGAAGAGGGTGGAGAGCGCGTTTACGCAGTCTCTACCGAAGAATTCCTTGGAGATTCAGAAGGAAATCTACGCGCTATTAAAATTGTTGAAAGTAAGTTTGAAAATGGAAAATTTGAAAAAGTTCCAGGTAGCGAGAAAGAAATCCCAGCGGATTTTGTTTTTCTTGCAATGGGATTCGTCGGACCTGAGAAGAGTGAGCTACTTCAACAATTAGAAGTTGAGTTCGACGATCGCGGAAATATTAAACGAGATGATGAATATTCGACCAATATTGAGGGTGTATTTGTTGCTGGTGACGCAGGTCGTGGGCAATCTTTGATTGTGTGGGCAATTGCAGAAGGAAGAAGCGCCGCCTCATCAGTGGATAAATTCCTTGTAGGCGAGACGCAACTACCTTCACCCATTGAACCAACAGCTCGACCTTTGATGGTTTAGGCTGCACTCATGCGTAGAGCGAAGATAGTTTGCACAATGGGCCCGGCAGTTGAAACGCCGGAGATGGTCGAGCAATTAATTGCTGCCGGAATGAATATGGCTCGTCTGAATCTTTCTCATGGTGGGTATGGCGAACATCAAACACGTCTAGACCAAGTACGAGAAGCAGCAGCGCGATCGGGAAAGGCAGTTGCAATTCTTGTTGATTTGCAAGGTCCGAAAATACGTCTTGCGCGTTTCAAGGATGGACCACACGAACTTTCTCGCGGAGATATTTTCACAATAACAACAGATGATATTGAGGGCACGAAGGAACGATGTGGTACTACTTTCAAAGGGCTGCCAGGGGATTGCAAGACAGGGGATCGTATTCTCATTGATGATGGCAAAGTTGAAGTGGAAGTTATCCAAGTAAAAGGAAATGATGTAATCACAAAAGTGACCCAGCCAGGATTTGTGAGTAACAGCAAAGGTATCAACCTTCCAGGTGTAGCGGTCTCTGTGCCGGCGCTTTCTGAAAAAGATAAAGAAGATCTTCGCTGGGGCCTTAAGGCTGGCGCTGATTTCATCGCACTTTCATTTGTCCGCAGCGCCGCAGATATTGTTGATGTTCATCGCATCATGGATGAAGTAGGAATTCGTCGCCCTGTAATTGCAAAAATTGAAAAGCCACAAGCCGTTGAAAACCTGGAAGAAATTGTCCGCGCATTTGACGGAATCATGGTGGCCCGTGGTGATCTCGGGGTGGAAATGCCTATCGAAGAAGTACCACTTGTTCAAAAGCGTTGCATAACTCTGGCCCGAGAACTAGCCAAGCCAGTAATTGTTGCCACTCAAATGCTTGACTCGATGATTGTGAATTCAACCCCAACGCGAGCTGAAGCCACAGACTGTGCAAATGCCGTGCTCGACGGGGCTGATGCCTTGATGCTTTCGGGTGAGACTAGCATTGGTGCATTTCCGATTGAAGCTGTAACTGTTATGGGACGCATTATTGAGCGTACTGAAGAAGCGATGCTTGATCGCATTGCCCCGCTTCAACACCAACCTCATACAAAAGGTGGTGCGATTACAAAAGCTGCTACGGAAGTAGGCGCGATTGTTGGAGCGAAATACCTAGTTGCATTCACTCAAAGTGGGGACTCGGCCCGCCGAATGTCCCGATTGCGTTCTCCCATTCCGATTTTGGCACTGACGCCTGAAACGCCTGTATACAACCAACTCGCTCTCTCGTGGGGAGTTGAACCGATGATCGTTCTCGCTGTTGATCACACCGATGAGATGGTGAAACAAGTTGACGCGTTGTTAATTGATTCGGGTCGAGCGGAAAAGGGTGAATCGGTCATGATTATTGCTGGAGCGCCTCCGGGAATCCCTGGTTCGACAAATGCAATGCGTGTGCACGTGGTGGGTAATGCCGTAGATGGCATAGCCCCTGCCTATCGCAAGTAGTCAATCCTTTCAACTATTTAACTATTTAACTATTTAATTCGCCCATATCTCTTCTTCGCTATAAACTTGGGACACACCAGATTGATGCCTCGGTACTCCAACGGTAGAGAGGGCGGACTCAAAATCCGCACAGTGTCGGTTCAAATCCGACTCGAGGCACGTGAGTAATGCAAAGCCAGTCCAAGATGAGAGCCCGCGAGTTTCAGCGCGCATTCTTGTAGCCGAAGATGAAGCAATTATCCGACTAGACCTTGTTGAGATGTTGACTGAAGCCGGGTACACAGTGGTGGCAGAAGCAACAAATGGTGTGGAAGCAATTGCGCTAGCAAAAGAACATAAGCCAGATCTTGCAATCTTGGATGTAAAAATGCCAGAGCTCGATGGAATTTCTGCTGCAGAACAAATCATTGAAATTGCGCCATGTCTTATGTTGACAGCATTTAGCCAGCGTGAACTGGTCGAACGAGCACGAGATGCCGGAGCAATGGCATATGTTGTTAAACCGTTTAGTATTTCAGATCTGGTTCCAGCAATCGAAATTGCAATCAGCCGTCATGCCCAAATGAAAAGCCTGGCATCGGAAGTCGCTGATCTTCATGAACGTTTGGAGACTCGCAAATTGATTGACCGAGCAAAGGGAATTCTTATGGCCGCCCTCAATCTCTCAGAACCCGATGCTTTCAGCTGGATTCAGAGGGCTGCCATGGATCGAAGAATTTCAATGAAGGAAGTGGCTCAGGCGGTCATTTCCCCAGACGCAGTCCCCGAGAAGTAACAAAAACTTAATACTGCGCAGGCTCATTTAGGGCTCCTTCCCGTTGAGAAATTCCCCTCACCCGTATACCCTTTCGTTCTCCCTGTCCCGGGATGAAAAACAGGAAGGTATAAATAACGACTATGACAAAACTCAATCGTTTTGTGGGCGTAGTTGCCGCAGCAGGTCTTGCAGCAACAGCTCTCGTAGCTGGAACCATCACACAAGCTGATGCAGCTACAAAGACACTTGTTATCTCAAGTGACTTGCCTCTACAAGGTTCAGCTTTTGACTCAAATGACTCAACTAATAAGGCAATCGAGTTGTACTTGAAGTCAGTTGGATACAAGGCTGGCAAGTACACCGTTTCATTTAAGAAGTATGACGATGCGACAGCTGCTGCTGGCTCATGGGATGCTGCTAAATGCGCAGCAAACGCACAAGCTCACGTAGCAAACAAGAATGAAGTTGCCGTAATGGGAACTTACAACTCTGGTTGCGCAAAGATCATCGTTCCAGTTTTGAACCAGGATCCAAAGGGCCCAATGCTCATGGTTTCTGATGCAAACACAAACCCAGGACTTACAAAGTCATGGAACCCAGGCGAGCCAGATGTTTACTACCCAAATGGCGTACGTAACTATGCTCGTGTATGTACAACAGATGACAACCAAGGCTCAGCAGCTGCACAGTTCGCTAAGTCAATTGGCATCAAGAGTGTTTACGTCTTGAATGACACACAGACTTACGGTCAAGGTGTTGCTCAGGCTTTCACAACAGAAGCAAACAAGATCGGTCTAAACGTTCTTTCTTCAGGCGCATTTGGTGAAGGTTGGGATGCTAAGCAGTCTGACTACACAGCTCTTTTCACAAAGATCGCTGCTCTTAACCCTGACATGGTCTACGTTGGCGGAATTTTCGACAACAACGGTGGACAGCTTGTAAAGGATAAGGTCAAGGTTCTTGGCGATAACACAAAGGTTAAGTTCATGGGTCCAGACGGATTCACTGGCTACCCAGATCTCAACAAGATGCCTGAAGCACAAGGTATGTACCTCAGCTTCGCTGGTCTTTCAACAGACCTTCTTCTTGCTAACGATCCAAAGGGTGCAGGCGCAACCTTCGTTAAGGCTTACAAGAAGGCATACGGCAAGGATCCAATCGGTTCTTACCCAATTTACGGCGTAGCTGCAGTTCAAGTTATCTTGGCTGCTATTGCTAAGTCTGATGGAACACGTAAGAGTGTTAACAACGCTGTCTTCTCTGGCGCAGGAATCTCGATTCCAGCTAAGCAGTCAGTACTCGGTAAGGAATTGCGCATCAGCACCCTTTCTGGAGACACACTTGCTAAGGACATCACAATCGAAGTAATCAAGGACAACGACGAGACAACCCTGAAGGCTTGGACCGTTAAGTAATCACTTGATTGAGAGCAATCTCAAGTAAATATATGGTGGGTGGGGCTTGCAAACGCAGGCCCCATTCATCTATTTTGAAGATATTCACTTCTTGCTAAAAAAAACCTAAAGAAAACCTAAATAAAACTTAGAGAAAACTTATAGAAGAGGTCCTAGTGGCTAACACCAGTTACAAAGCCAGACAAGCTCGCCGCGTCATCATCGAAAGAACCTTTGGTTTTGCGATTCTCGGAATGTTGTCGTTCTGGCTCGTCATCAATTTTATAAAGGCTCCATCCCAATTTGCCGAAGTCTCATTGATCGGACTTTCAAACGGAATTCTTTACGCTCTGATTGCCCTCGGATACACACTTGTGTACGGAATCATCGAGCTCATTAATTTTGCACACGGAGATCTATTTATGCTGGGTGGCCTTTTCTCGGCTCACTTTATTGCCCTGTGGTTTCATCAAACAAAGTCCAGCCCGATGGGTTGGTTAATTTTTGCTCTTGCACTCATCTCTGTGATGGTTTTTTGCGGGGCGATAAACGTAATTATCGAACGGTTTGCTTATCGTCGCCTTCGTCGGGCTCCAAAGCTTGCCCCTCTGATCACTGCAGTCGGTGTTTCTTTCATCATTCAGTTTATTGGTCTTCGTTGGAACGGATCTGGTCAGAAGACTTGGAATAGCGTTCTACCATCAGGATTTGCGATGTTAGGAAGCGTAAAACTTCCATATACAACTTTGATTTCATTTGCCGTAACCATTCCTATTCTCATCGCGCTCTCATTCATCGTGAGCAAGACTCGTCAGGGGCGTGCGATGCGCGCAACGGCGCAAGATCAAGATGCTTCACGTTTGATGGGAATTAACGTCAATCGCACCATTGCCTTTACCTTTGCACTCGGTGGCGCGCTAGCCGGCGTGGCTGGTCTTCTTTTCCAGCAGACTCGTGGACTTACTTCATACAACCTTGGATACCAACTAGGCCTAATTGCATTTACATCAGCCGTACTTGGTGGAATCGGCAATCTCCAAGGAGCTGTTCTCGGTGCGATTCTCATCGGATTAATTCAAGGTCTTAACGACGGATTACCAATTGGCTTGGGCCAACAGTGGTCTCAAACAGTGGTTTTCTCCATTTTGATTCTCTTGATGGTCTTTAAACCTGCTGGCCTTCTTGGCAAGCAAGTAACGGAAAAGGTGTGATCTGATGGCCATGTCAATTTTGAAGCGTAAGAAGGATAAGAAACAGAAGCAATCGGCGAGTGCCCGCAGCTGGGCTATTTCTTTAACAGCAATCGCAATCGGAATTTGGGTTT
>CAIMSI010000006.1 GCA_903844115.1 uncultured Actinomycetes bacterium | reverse complement strand
GGGTGCCAATCCCAAAGAAGATGTAATCACCCTTGTTGAAAGTGAGCGCATGACAACGGGGCGCAACTGGCATAAGGAGCGACTCTTTTTTCTTATCTCTAGCGCTCGACATTTTGCGCAATCGCTAGAAGACGAAGGCTTCGCAGTTGAGTATGTCCAGGCTGCTACAACGATAGATGGCCTAAGAATCGTACAAAAGAAATATCCGTCTCTACCGATCGTCTGCGCAGAGCCATCTTCCTTTAGGCAGTTTGCCGCCTTAAAAGAGTATGGAGTTACTTTCATTGATAATGATTTCTTTCTTACTCCGCGGCCCGAATTCCGTTCTTGGGCAGATGAACAGAAGAACTATTTAATGGAGAGCTTTTATCGAAAGCAACGTGTTCGCCTAAATATTCTGATGGATGGTAAGAATCCAATTGGTGGGGCTTGGAATTTTGATAAAGAGAATCGTCTGCCGGCACCGAAAAAGTATGAAGGTCCCCCATATCTTGAGCATGCCCGTGATGAGATCGATAACCTGGTTGCTAAACAACTTTCTCACACGCCAACGACAACGTGGGCTACGACTCGAAGTGGCGCACTGGCTCAATTATCAAATTTTATTGAGAACCACTTTGCCGAATTTGGTCCCCTTGAAGATGCGATGACCACAGAAAACTGGGCGCTTCATCATTCCTTGTTATCGCCTTACATTAATAATGGACTACTTCACCCCAGTGAAGTGATTGACGCAGCGGTTAAGGCTTTCAACACCGGTGGCATCCCGATTGAATCGGCTGAAGGATTCATACGCCAGATCATCGGTTGGCGCGAATATGTGAATGGTATGTATTGGTTTCTTGGACACGATTATCGGGAAAACAACCAGCTCAATGCCAATCGTAAATTGCTGCCGCTTTTCAATGACCCTGGTGCTACAAAGATGAATTGCATCAAGGAGACTGTCACCGATATCCAGGCGCGAGCGTGGGTCCATCACATTCCACGTTTGATGTTGCTATCAAATCTTGCGTTAATTACTGGTACTAATCCGCAAGAGTTTCTGGAGTGGATGCGCGAAGTATTTATTGATGCATCGGAATGGGTAATGGTTCCCAATGTCATAGGCATGGGCGTGCACGCAGATGGTGGTCAGATGATGACCAAGCCATATGCAGCCGGCGGTGCTTACATTTCGCGAATGTCTAACTATTGCAAGCCTTGTGTGTATGACCCCAAACTGCGCACCGGGGAAAGTGCGTGTCCCTTTACAACGTTGTATTGGGACTTTCTTGATCGTCATAGAGAGACATTCGCAAAGAACCACCGCATGAGCCAACAAGTATTTGGACTTAATCGCCTTTCAGACTTAGAGCAATTAAAAGAGCGTGCCCAGGTGGTTCTCAAAGGTTTGGATCAAGGAATTATTTAAGCGCTAGCGACACCTGTGTTAGCAAAAGTCTTATTAGTGATCTGCCAGCGGCCTTCGAGAATTGAAAGACTGAAGTAATCTGTAAATGAGTAGATTCCCCAGAAGCCTTCTTCTTTGACGGTTGCTGTTGCAGCTGTTCCATCGATTTGGATATCGGTGATTTTTGCGACAAGTGCGCCGCCATCTCCTGGTTGACCAACCATGAGGTCAACGAAGCCTTTCTTATCCAAGTCATAGTCTGTTCCGCCCATTGTGCCAAACCAACGTGCACTTGAATGAAATGCTTCATTTAATTTTGCAGCGTCGCCTTTTCCAGCTCCGTCGATATACAAATTGATGAGTCGAGTAATTTCTATCTTTTCGTCAGCCATTTTTTGCTCTCCGTTTAAAGTCATGCCTCAATATCTTCGAGGGTGTAACAGGCTACGCTCAATTGAGATTAAGGCAATAGGTGCTTATTCCTATTTATGCGCATCTAGGCTCTTGTTGACCATTTTCAGCAGATATGGCTTGGATCGGTTCAGGCTTTGTACTGGTGCGATATTGGTCGAAATGTAAATTACGTAGCCAACGATCGCTGCCCACGCGTTGTATAGTGATAACGAAACCAAGAGGACGCCTATCAGAGCCGTCACGGTCATAAATATTGGTGTTGCCTTGCGCATTTGATCAGGTGTGATGGGAAGTTTGTCGTTGTAATTAATCGGCCAATCGAATCCGACTAGTGTAGCCAACAGTATTGTTGTCCAATAGTTTCCGAACAAACAAACACCGAAATAGAAGACAGCCCACTTTCTGTTAGGTGTATCCAGGTTGTGGGCAAGTAATGCGACGCCAAATGGCATGAGCGCAACCCAGGCCATTGTTAAACCATGCTGCCAAATGATCCACGAGTTTGTGCCTTCGACGTATTGGCTGCCCGAGTGATATTGGTACCAGGTTGAAAAGAGAACAACAAAGCCCAAGAGATATGCAAAGAAAGTTGGCCAATTCTCCATGATGGCTGTGTTGATATTTTGACTTTTTGTTAATTCGGGAACAAGTTCTACAACGTTAAGCCCTAAGAGTGTGATGGCAATTGAAAAGACTCCGTCACTAAGTGTGTCGATAAAGCCGTGACTGATATCAATGAACTTCTTATCCATGTGGGTCTCCAATTCCACCAAAGTTAGAGAGAAATATACAGGTGAAGGTCGGCAAATACATTGATTAAGTAAGAACTACTGGCTGAGGTACTCCTTCTGCGTTCAATCCGCTAGATCATTTGAAAGCATCACTTTTGCACAGACTCTGTTATCAACAGATTTGAAATCGATTCGTATGCACGAGCTGTTAATTCACTTCACTTCGTCAATGCGAAGGCGGGAATTAATTAAATTAATACGAGGGCGGGCAAAGTTTTGTAATGTTACTTGCAGTTTTCATCGTGAAGGAGCAAATCACACAATTTATACACTAGGTAATTCATACATAAAAATTGGTCGACATGCGCCGTTGAAACCCGGTGATGGGCGTGCTACTTTACAAGAGACGGAAAAGGAGTTGGGAGAGAAATGGTGGCAGTAATGACAAAGACTGTTTATACATGCGTTGTGCGTAAAGAAGGTGCAAAATGGATCATCGCTACCGATCTCCCTGAGGTTGGAATCATTGAAGCGGAAGCGGAATTAGATTGGCAAATTGATAGACACGCGCGACTAAGTATCTGCGACTTTACCGAAGATGAACCTTTTGATTTCGATATTCATTACGAATTTATAGGAGATGCGCCCGGGTATCTCATCAAAAATTAATTAGTCAGAACCGATGACGTCGCCCACAACCTTATATTGAAAGTCGAGTGCATTCATATCGTTATTCTCCATGAATGCTTGAACGGCATCACCAATAAGGTCGATGTATGACTGGCCCTCTTGACGATCAGCTTCATTGATTGTGACAGGGATATCCGCGGTTACTTCGATATTGAAACTAACGATTGCCATGTGTGAACCTTTCGTGGGTGATGGGAATAATTGTAGGAGGTAGGCCTTGCATAACTCGTGATTTGAATTCGCGTGAGTTTAGCCAGAAGCCTTTGTAGAGGCTGGTGTCATCGATCTTGCGACGGCGATCAATTGGGCATAAGTAATTCCACCTATTCCCTGGACCTGCATGCTCGTTGACTTCATTCCATAATAGCCAGGCAAGGTGAATGTCAGATATCCGCCGACCTTGGTAATCGATGATGTATTGCAACTCTTAGCCGCGGCCTTCTTTGTCGGATCGCAATACGCACGGACCTCGGCTGAAATTCCGTTGATTTTGGTTGTTGCTACTTTCATTGAGAGGCCAGGATTTGAACAGTGCGCGCCAATCATGGTTTGCATAATCTCGATTTTTTTGGCGCTCTTTCCAAAAGCGGTAAAGACCCACTCTTCCCCGCCACCACCACATTGCAAGAGCTGGAATTTTGATTGAGGTAGGTTCAATGTGTTTACTGGCTTATAGAGAGAGTAAGTAAGCCCGGTTTGAGCATCGACATACTGATCGCCTGAACGCTTTGCCGGCGCTGTCGAGGCAGCCGGTGTTGGCGTATCTGTTGTCGTTGCAGTTCCTTTGGTTATTTTTATGGCCAAGTTCGGTGAAGAGAAATGGAAACCGGAAGTGATTATCAAATAGTCGTCTTGGATAACCTTGCCAACAACAGTTGCAACACTTGGAACAGATCCATCATCGTAATTAATACTCACTGAAGCCTTAATGGAACCATCCAGTGAGAGTCCCCACATACATAAAGCAGACGCGCGTGGAACGCGTATCTCTAGATAGCCTGTATTTAAATCACCATTCGGAGCAAAGTGAGGTGTTTCCAAGCGCACCTTAATTGTCTCCGTTGCTGGGTCCCATACTGGATCCACCGAATGCATTGCATTTGAAACTACTTGTACTCCACCTAATTTTCCGCATGGCCCAAGAAAATCAGTGATGTCATTATGCATTCCAAAGATATTGAGATTGGCATCGTATGTATATCCAAAGGCCTTCTCTTCGGGTAGCGACCCCGCTAATTGATTCGAACGAGCCGTTGCAATTGGTGAGAATGTTGCAATTATTTCGCGCATTGGAACGCCATTGAAATCTGGCAAATCTTTGCCGTATTTAACAGTTGTGTTCTGAGCACTTCCACTCACTTCACCAAAAGCAAAAGACTTAGGTGCTCGAATTGTTACGGTGAATGCGATGTCTTTATTATCTTTCCAAGTTTCTGGTCCTGCAGTGGATGTCAGATAAAGGGTGTATTCCTCGCGGTTAGAAGAACATTGAGTTGCTGTCCAACACCAGGTAGCACCAAATGGCTGGAAGTCACTATTAACAAGAATGTCTCCGCTTGGAATTGTTGGTGTCTTTGGATCCGGGAAGGTCCATTCTTCGTAATATCCAGGATTTACTTTCACTTCTGGTGCGCCGTTGTATGGAGAAAGTGTTACAGGGAATTTGGAATACCACTGCCATGCAGTTGCATCAATTTTGAAACGAAGTTGTTCTCCTTGGTAAGTAATCTTCGGAGAATTCATGTTCCACGAATCTGGTATTTCGGGAAATAACTCTTTGGCTTGCGCAATTGTTAACAAGGTCGCGGCATTTACTGAAGGCTTTCCTAGAGTGAATGCGGCAGGATCAGCTGTGTACCACTTCATTTTGGATCCGAGTGATTGCCAACCACCATCTACAAATTTTTGAAGGTATAAGGATGTATTGGGATCATGACAACACTCTTCATTTGAGACCATTACTTTTGTCTCAAGACTGCTAGAACTTGTTGTTGATGCCGCTACGGCCGGAATAGGGCGCTCTGAATCACCGATGCGACCGTCAAAGCCAGAGATTGTTTTAGAACCGTTGAGTTTGCCAACGATTGGCTTCTCTCCTGCTTTATTGGTGACACTAATAGATTGAATACACGTAAGAGCTTGCGCTGTATTTGTCCCGCAGGAAACGAGGGTATGTCGCTGTGGCGCGCCAGCTATTAATTTTGGTCCGTGCTCAGTTGCAGCGTGAACGGATTGGGTGGGAAAAATTGCAAGTAATAACAAGAGCGCCCCTGCAGCGCGCAAGGTAAGTAATTTTGGCAGGGTTTTTTTCATCAACCGAAAGAGTACAGCCTTCCCCTTTGAGTACAAGAGATTCATAGAGAAAGAAAATAGGAGCCCCGCAGTGGGAGGCTCCTATTCTTATTCTCTTATCTTCTTATTTGTTACTCAGGTTTCTTTATCAGGTGTGAGCTAAGCCGAGATGGTGCTCTTCACCTTCATTTTTACCCAGATAGCGAAGGCAAGTGAACCTGCGCCAAGTACGCCGATACCGATCCAGCCGCCAGTGTTACCGAGCCAATAGAACAGTCCGGTCATTGGGTTAGCTCCATCAACAAGTGAGGAAATGTTTCCACCTGTTGTGTTCTTGAAGCCCGATTCGACAGCGATTGATGTCATTGTTGGTGCGATTGTTGTTGCGATAAATAAACCGCCACCAATTGCAAGTGCTCCGCCAACCACTGCGCGAATAATGTTTCCACCAAAAATTGGAACCATCAAAGCAACGATGAATGGAATTGTTGCAAGGTCAACAAGTGGAAGTACCTTGTTGCCCGCAGGAGCTAATGCGATAGCTGTGAGAAGTGCAACTGGCACCAAGATCAAAGAGGTTGCAATAACCGCTGGTTGACCGATGACAACTGCTGAATCCAAGCCGATGTAATACTTCTTGCCTGGGAAACGCTTCTGCACGAAGTTACGAGCAGCTTCTGAGATTGGAATAAGACCTTCCATAAGGATTGCAACCATGCGTGGAAGAAGAAGCATGACGGCTGCGAGGTTGATTCCAAGTCCAAGAATTTTGATGGAATCAGCGCGGAAATCACTCAAGCCGAAGCCTGCGATACCGAGGATGAGACCGATTACAAGACCAAGGATTGTTGATTCTCCAAAGACACCGAAGCGCTTCTGGATTGAATCTGGATCTGCCTTGAGCTTGTTGAATCCAGGAATGCGATCGAAGACCCAGTTCAATGGGAATGCGAGAAGCGCATATGGAGCAGATGTTCCATGTGGGAATGAAATATCTGGATAGTCATAATGCTTTTGAATTCGCGGAGCAGCCCAGTCTGCCAGGGCGAGGGTCAGCATCATTGCAATACATGATGTGACAATTCCCTTTGCATAGCTGTGCGTAATACCGGAAACAAGTCCGCCAATAAATGCGAAATGCCAGTAGTTCCACAAGTCAATATCGAATGTCTTTGTCAGACCCAAGCCCAAGAGAGCAAGGTTCATCAATAGACATACCGGAATTATGATCGCACCGACTTTGGCGCCAAATGCAATTGCTGCAGAGGCTGGCCAACCAACATCAACGATGTTGAGGCTAACGTGGAAGCGGTGTGCTAATCCTTCAGCTGCTGGCCCTACTTGGCCGAAAAGCAATCCGACGATTAAGCCAATCCCGATAAATCCGATACCGATTGTTACACCGGCGCGAAATGCACGTGGGAGTTTTTCTCCGAGTGCAACACCAAAAAGGGTGATAAGGATTGGGAGTGCTATAGATGCTCCTAGATCTAGGAACAACTTACTGAACGAAGCTAGAAAACCGTTCAAGACATTCTCCTCACTACATAAAGTACAAACCCTGGTTTTGGGTTAGCTCAATGCTTGTGCGATTTTTTCCAGAGTTGCGTCGACGCCAATACCAGTAAGGAAAGGTAATCCGGGGATGACTGGGATTGTTACTTTGGATGGAATGGGGGTAGTTGCCACTATTAAGTCGTAGCCTTCAATGCCTCGCACAATATCCATTACTTTGCCTTGTGTAACAACCACAGCAATATTTCTCGATTCGCAGAAGCTCTTGATTTTCATTGCGACAACAGTCGACGTCGCGACCCCCGTGCCACAAATAACAAGAACTTTCTTAGCAATCGTTGCCATTTTTGCTCCAATGTGTACAACACTGTTTTAACAAGGACAAGATCGGACGTCAATAATTGTATGGCTCTATGGGCTCAGAGTCACTAGTCTTTCATCATGTCGCAGACACCTAAATTCTTATCTAGTTTTTCATCCATCGGTTTGAGCGCTAGCACCGCGTTGGATGCTTTACAGCAGATAGGAAATATCGGGTTAAATGAAGGGTTAGTTATGGCCAGTTGGCCTGATGCTGTGCTAGCCCGTGAGAAGGAATTCCCAACAGGATTGCCCACTCCGATTGCCGTTGCTATTCCTCATACAGATTCAGTGCATGTAAGTGCTGATGGCATTGGTTTTTTTAGACTTTCTCATCCTGTTTCATTTGGTGAAATGGGATCAACAGAACAATTTATTGATGTACAAATTGTCATTCCGTTATTGATAACCGACCATGAAAAACAAGTGGATTTATTGATGACAGTAATCGCGGCTGTGCAGGATGAAGAATTTGTTGCGAAACTAAATATTGCTGCTGATATTGACGCCGTAGCGAAGTTATTCGCTTCTAAGAATTTGTAAGACCAAATCGGTCTTACTTTTTAATCGGCTTGCCAACCCAATTCATACCGCGCGCCATTTTCAAAAGGTCAGCGTAAGTGAAGCCTGATACAAGTACTTCAATTTCTGTTCCGTGAAGTGTTTTAGTTGCCGGTACTTTCCACAACGCATATCCCCCAAAGTTATGGATATCAGATGTCTTGCAGTTCTTCCATTGCGTCTTATTTGCAGGATCGCAAAATGCAACAATCGTTGCCTTGTTCCCGTTAATGGTGGCTGTAGCCACTTTTACGCCAAGGCCGGGGTTGGAGCACTTCACTGCTGCATCGGTTTCGAGAAATTGAACTGAGCGATCTTCACCGTAAATTGCAGCAAGCCATTGTTCTTTTTTAGCTCCGCAAGACTGCATGTTGAAAGAACGAACTAATAGGTCGCCAACAAATGCTGGCTGGAAAATTTGATAGGAGACACCCGTTTGCGCGTCTTGATATTTATTTCCAGAACCCATAGCGAAAGCCGTGTTTTGCATTATGAGCGTTGCAATCAAAGTGGTTATGAAAATCTTGCGCATACTTTGAGAATACACCTAAAAAAATTACTACCAGTCGATGACTTGGCGCTCTTCCCAGAGAAAGCCGGTTTTATCGGCTGTGGCATCAAAGGATCGAGTTGATAACCAGATTGCAGTATCGGCGCCTTGTTCAACAGAAAGCGGCGCATCAGGGCCACCCATGTCGGTGCGTGTGTGATTCGGGCAGACTGCATCAACAAGAAAACCACGAGTGCCATGTCCGGTTTCGTGTGCGAGGTTGCGCACCAATGCGTTTACACCGGCTTTGCTAATTCGATATGGAGCTAATCCCCCAGCATTACCCGGTCCGGACATTCGTCCAAGGCATGCGGAGTAAATAATGACGCGACCATCACGCGCTTCTGCCATCGATGGCGCAAGAATATTTACAGCAATAAATGTGGAATCAAGATTAATTGACATCACGCGGCGCCATTCTTGCGGGGTTGTCTTCAGAGTTTTCGACATCTTCTCACTCATCACACCGTGGGCAAGGACGAGAATTTGTGGGGTTCCAAATGTTGCAAGAATTTCCTTGAAGGTTGCCTCTGTTGCATCAAGATCTTCCAGATCAACGGCGCGGTAATCACAGCCAAGTGAGGCTGCTGCGCTCTGAAGTCTTTGCAAATCTTTAGCGACGATTACAACCGAGTGGCCTTCTGCTTTTAACGCGCGAGCAGTTTCAAAACCAAGTCCGCGAGACCCACCCGTCACGATTGCAAGGGACATAGAAATTTACTTTCTCTTCAAATCTCGTAGAGACTTCTTAAGCGCCCGTTGGCGAGCACGATCCTCGGGATTCTTCTTTGTAGGGAAAGCCCAACGTAGAAGCAAGATAAAGACGGGCATCACTATGAAGCCGCCAAGACCCTTGAAAAAGAGCGCTGTATTTATTCCACCGAGCATCGGCATAATCTAGCGGAGAGAATTTACCTTTGCCTTCCATTAATATGTGACCGTGGCTACAAAGGACCCCAGCAGAGAAGCTCATTTTCCGGCCATCGAAAAGAAGTACGGCGAGAAGATGTCTTACTGGCATAAGGTGATGAAGGAAGTTGCGGATGAAAAGTATCCCGCTCAGATTGCCCACCTTCGTGAAAATTATGGATTCTCCCAAGCACATGCTAATGCGCTAGTGATGTACTCACGTGGTTCTGTTTCCTCAAAGAAATTCACAACTATGAGTGAATACTTGAAGACAGTGGACCCTGTCCAAGCAAAGACTGTGCGTGCAATGTTTAAGGTGATCCAAAGCAAATATCCAAAACTAACCCTTGAGATTGCATGGAATAAGCCAATGCTCAAGGATGATACAAAATATGTCTTTGCGGCATCTTGTTCAAAGAAGAGCATCTTGATTCATCCATGGAGCAATGCGGTGATGAAGAAATTTGGACCTCAACTGGAAGAGCTTGATGTGAAAATTAAGACCATTGGTATTCCCAATGATTGGAAAGTAGATGCCAAACTCCTTCAAGATATGGTCAAAATGAGAATGGCCGAGAAGAAGTAAGCACTCTTTTGGTTTCCACGGGGTAGCCTAAAGACATGGCATTTCCCGAGATTCCACAACCGCATTGGTTACGAGCACATAAACAAGAAAATCGAGGCCCTGTCCTCTTAGTTGTGCTCTCGGTTATCACATTGCAATTCTTGATTCCAAAGTCTCTAGCAATTCCACATCACAAAGTTTTTTGCTTTGTTGAAGCTCTCATGCTGGTCCTTATTGTTTTGATCGCCCCTAAAAAGCTCGGACTGCCTCACGTCCCGCAAAGAACTCTCACGCTGGTACTCAATGCTTTCATGATGCTAAGTAATACCTCCTCTGCAATTTTGCTCGTGGAGAAGATTGTTGATGGCTCTATTACTTCTCCGGCCAAACTCCTGTGGTCTGGATTCTCCATTTGGCTCTCCAACATCGTTATCTTCTCTCTTTGGTATTGGGACTTTGATCGTGGCGGCCCAGCCGAGCGCGCTGGAGCCAAGGATGCGTTTCCAGACTTTCTCTTCCCGCAGATGACCGATCCGGCGTATGCCGAACCAGGTTGGTATCCACGGTACCCAGATTATTTATATGTATCGGTGACAAATGCATCGGCTTTTAGCCCTACAGATGCCATGCCACTTACTCGATGGGCAAAATTATTGATGTCAATTCAATCAATCACCTCGTTAATTTTAGTGGGGCTAGTTGTTGCTCGAGCGGTAAATATTCTGCGCTAGAATCATTTTGTGTTCAACGAGAACGAATATCTAAAATCAATTAGAAACTTCGACACCGTTCGCGTCGAGATGGTCTGCCACGGAAATATCTGTCGCTCACCAATGGCCGCAGCAATACTCCATGGCAAGTCACTCGAGATTGATTCCCCAAATTTTGTTGTAACTTCCTCTGGCACTTCGGCGTATCACAAAGGTGAATCAGCTCATCATCTCTCCCAAGAAGTGTGGGAACGGCATGGCTTTGATTATCGCCATAAATCTCAACCTTTTAGCAAACAATCTTTTATGGATACTGATTT
>CAIMSI010000005.1 GCA_903844115.1 uncultured Actinomycetes bacterium | reverse complement strand
TGCCATGTACAAGTGCTGGAACAAGGTATGCGAGTGACTTTCCGGTACCTGTCCCAGCTTGTACTAATAAGTGATGTCGATCAGATAACGCATTTGCAACTGCTTCGGCCATTTCAATCTGACCTTCACGCGGTTGACCACCAATGGCTTCAACCGCTGCATCTAATGCGCGCCGAACTTTGGAAGTTGAAGCCGCATCGGACTTTGACTTACTCACTCTTGAACTCTAGTCGATCAAGGCGACAGACCTCTTTACTTAATATGGTGTTCTGTCTCTACAAAACGGACTGTTCTGGACTTGCCTCGCATAACTAATGATTGACTTATCGCACCGAATTCTGAGTAACGAACGCCCTTAAGAAGTTCACCATCAGTGATACCTGTGGCAGCAACAAAAACATCATCTGAGTTCACTAAATCTTTTGTTGTGTAAATTTTATCCAGTTGATAACCAGCAGCTTTTGCGCTTTGGGCTTCGTTCTCGTCTTTTGGCATTAACATCCCCTGGATTACTCCGCCAAGTGCGATCATGGCTGCAGCCGTTATTACACCTTCAGGAGTACCACCAATCCCCATCAATAAATCTACTGACGTATTTGGTCTGGCAGCCTCGATAGCAGCTGCTACATCACCGTCTTGAATCAATCGAACCCGAGCCCCTGCCCCCCGAATTTCAGCGATCAATTTTTCGTGTCTAGGTCGGTTCAATACCACAACCGTTAAATCGCTAATACTTCGATTCTTATATTTTGCGACGACTTGCAAATTAGCTTTAACCGGAGCCGTTATATCTATTTTATTGGCGGCCTCGTGACTAGTAACGATCTTATTCATATAGAAAACACCGGAAGGATCGAACATCGTGCCACGAGGCGAAAGTGCGATAACGCTTATCGCCCCATTGGATCCACTTGCCGTCAGTGATGTTCCATCGATTGGGTCTACTGCGACATCACAATTCGGGCCAAAACTATTTCCAACAATTTCACCATTGTGAAGCATTGGTGCGTTGTCTTTTTCACCTTCGCCAATTACAACCACACCCGACATATCTACAGTATTAATCACATTGCGCATTGCTGAGACTGCTGCGCCATCGGCTGCATTCTTATCGCCTCGGCCAATCCAAGGAGCGGCGGCAAGCGCTGCAGTCTCTGTTACTCGAATTAGTTCAAGAGCTAAATTCCGATCGGGAACTTGGCTCACTGAGTTGAACACTTCTTACCTGATTGCACACCCATAGCTTTGGCAACTTCGGCCGTCATGCCAAGTTTAGGAAAAGCCTGCATCATCCCCGGCATCGAAAACTTTGCGCCAAGCAGATCAGGAACAGCCGGATGTGTTGCCACAACCTTCGCAGACGAAACATGAACCAGCCATGCGCATCTTCACACCGCAAGTCATACATAGTGGCGCATCTGAGGTAACACCGCTCATCTTTTCGAAGAGTTCCATACTAGAACCGACACCGGCTCCGGCAGATGGTGCTGCTTCAATCTTGACTTCAAC
>CAIMSI010000004.1 GCA_903844115.1 uncultured Actinomycetes bacterium | reverse complement strand
TCCATTGGCTAAACCTCTGGCCGGTGATCGTAATTTTCCGGATTGGCCGATGCCTGAGGGAGCAATATTGACTGCCGCAGGTGAAATTGCGGCGCGACAAAGATTTGAATATTTCAAAAAGAATCTTTTGGATAATTATGATCAAGCTCGTAATTTGTCCGGTATTGATGGAACTAGCAAAATGAGCGCACATTTAAAGTGGGGAGAAATTCATCCCAGAACTCTGATTGCCGATCTAGGGGCAACAACGGCACATGACACTTTTCGAAAAGAGATTGCATGGCGCGAGTTTTATGCAGACGTTCTCTTTCACAATCCTCATTCAGAGAAAGAGTATTACGCACCTCGATTTGCAGAAATGCGTTACAACAAACCAGATCGCAAATTTGAAGCATGGAAGGAAGGAAAAACTGGATTCCCCTTTGTTGATGCAGCTATGCGACAGATGTTGCAAGAGGGCTGGATGCACAACCGAACGCGTATGGTCGTCGCATCTTTTTTAGTAAAAGACTTACACCTAGAGTGGCAACTTGGAGAAGCTTTTTTCCGGGAGCACCTCATAGATTTTGATTTGGCTTCAAATATTCATGGATGGCAATGGACTGCCGGATGCGGGACAGATGCTTCCCCGTATTACCGAGTTTTCAATCCTATTGAGCAAGGAAAGAAATTTGACGCCGATGGTGACTACATTCGTAAGTATGTTCCAGAGCTCGCACATTTGAGTGGAAATGATATTCATGAACCATGGACAGTACTTGATGGGTACCTTCATGATTATCCGGAAAGAATTGTTGATCACGCAGTTGAGCGACTCGAGTCACTTGCCCGGCTTGAAGAAATTAAAGTTCAACCAGAGTAACTCCTGAACCCGATCTCTTTGCCTCATACATTGCTTCATCAGCACGTCTAATCAATTCAGGTTTTGAATCATTGACAACAGCGCCGATGCTCACGCTCATAGTGACAGAATGAATGCCAACTTCAGCAGGATAGGCCAGACAGGCGCGCAGCGCATGCGCAACCTCAAGACCTGCGCTCTTTGATCCATAAACAATTGCACCGAATTCATCACCACCAAGGCGCGCAAGTAGCGCATTTTTTGGGATCTGCCTAGAAAAACGAATGGCTATCTGCTTGAGTAATTCATCGCCCGCGTCGTGCCCCAATGTGTCATTCACTGTCTTAAATCCATCGAGATCAAGGAGTAAGAGGAGCGCTTCGGTATCTTTAAGAGAGTCCAGTGCGTTTATAAAACGCCGACGATTTGGCAATCCCGTGAGTTCATCCGTTCTTGCCAGGGCTCGCTCATCTTTGATTTCTCTAGCTTCTCGCAGTGCAATCGACATGCGAATGAATGAAAGAGCAAGAGTTGCAAAGGCAGGAATCAAGACAAATGTTGGAAGATTAGTTGGATGCATAACCGATAGCCCAAGGAGTACTCCACTGAGCAAAAGGGAAGCCAGCGTTGCTCCAGACATCAATTTTGGGTTAATTATTCTTTCTTTACCGTGGTGCCACATCGCTTCTGAAATGAGAATGAGCCCAAATATCCAACCATCGTCATAGAGTGAAGCAAATTGATATCCAGTTGTCGCCGATGTGAATATAAAGTAAAGATCAGATGCCGTAAACAAAGTAGCGCCCATGAAAAGCAATATTGACCTTAGAGAAAACTTTTGCATCCAAATTGCGAGCATCACAATTACGAGTAAGACGATATCTCCTATGGGATAAAGAATTGCTAAAAACACTGCCTCGGTGCTTCCATCCAAGCGAAGCATCGCTGGTTTCAATAAGAGTGATGCCAACGCACTTGTTGCTCCGAGCCCGATGATTGCAACATCCAGAAGTTCTACAGCTTTCAAGCGCTTGCTTGCCGAGAATGCTCGAATTAATCCAAGCAACATGAGCGGATAAAAGAGGGCATATGCAATGTCGGAGAATCCCCGCCATACATGAAATGCAAGAAATGACTCTGCAGTTGAGAGAGTGGAACCTATCGCCCAGATACCGACCGCACTTGAGATACCAATAGCCGACCATCTGTCATTAAAAAGGGGAGAAAAGTAAGCACTCATCGCTGCAAGAAAGGCGGCGGCATTAAAAATGACGAGATCGGGAAGAATTGAAGGCGTTGGAAAAACTAGGCGAATTCCCAGTTGCGAAGCGAGTGCTACGGGTGCACTTATTCGCAGAAGACGGTAAATTCCCACCCGTGCTCGTAGTTGCGCACCAGGCTTCATTAACCCACGGTATTGGCAAGTAACTTCTAGAGGGAGATTTTCCAGATGAGTGAATTGGACCTTGACGGCGTAAAGAGTGCTCCCATCGGCCGGCGCGCTGTTTTATGTGGAGCAGTTGCAATCGCACTGGGAGTTAGTGCAGATTTAGCAGATTTAGCAGCAGCCTCAGCTCCAGCCGTTGGAATAAAACAGGTGGGCAAAAAGCTTCAACTCGATATTGCTAAGAACCCTTCTTTGAAAAAAGTAGGAGGGGCCGTAACTGTTGATCTTGGAGATGGATCTTCAGTAGCAATTATTCGCACAGCACCAGCTATAAATGGATTTACTGTCATGAATCTTTCATGCACCCATCAAGGCGTAACCGTGATTCAGCAAGGAAGTACTTGGATTTGCCCAGCACATGGTTCTCAATTTAGTAACACCGGAAAAGTACTTCGCGGCCCTGCGGGCCAGGCACTTTATAAGTACCCGGTCACAGCGACCGCGAAGAGCGTAACTATTGGTTAATCAGTAAAGCTTAAATTCCAGCCTTACATGCAAGGTCCCGATACTTCATTGCTTGAGTTGCACCATTTGAAATCTGCGTAGTCAGCGTGTCTTGCGCCGAAGCGCTCGCATCTAGTTGAGTCTGCATTGTTCCAATTTGTGAAACAGCGCGCGCACGATCAGAATCAATTTTTGGTCCAACTTTTGCGAGGTTATCGCGGTTGCGGGTGTAGGTAGAAATACTTGTTGTATAAGAACTCGCTGCCTTAGTCCAGTTCGCCTTATCTGATACTGATGTACCGGCTGCTGTTGACTTAGCTACTGCGTTATCGCGCTTTGCAGTAATTTCAGCGATCTTTGTTGTGAGCTGGGCGATTGCAGCGGTGATGCCCTGAGCCTTAACCATTTGTTTGGTTGTTGGATCGGTCCATAATGGATAAAGGTTTGTCTCAAGTGCCGCCTTCTTCTGATCAAGTAGGACAACAACGTTTTGCCACGAAGCCACACTGGCTTTCATCTTTGTGAGAGCAGCGGACTGTTCTGTTGCGAAAGTATCGCTGTCTTTCTTTGTTGAAAGATAAGTCTTCGCTGCGGTTGCACAATCGGTTGTGATCCAGACGAGCTTTGTTGCGGCTACGGTCGGATTCTTTTGGCAAACATATTTATTCTTACCGCTTGTTGCCTTCGCGCCAGATTTTGTACAAGCAGCGCCTTGTTTAACGGCAGCTGCATGGACGGGAGAAGCCACGCCAGCAAAAAGAACGATCGCCATGAGACCGATTGGAGCAAATTTCTTCAACATTAAAAAACCTCCATAGATTATGAGCGAAAGTCTAAGCCAAGGGGTACCTGGCTCCGAGGAGATACTCACCCATACGGTCGTGAATTTCCTGTGAATTTGTGTCCTAGGCGGGAGTTGAACCTGCGACCTACCGCTTAGGAGGCGGTTGCTCTATCCACTGAGCTACTAGGACCTACGTTAATTGTTGCGGGTCAAAAAACTATTGTCCTACTGCCGACCACAAAAATACGATCTTCAGCAAATAGTATTACGGCCTTAGAAAGTACTCTACGTTCGACATCACGACCGAGAGCAATCATGTCTTCTGGGGTAGCACTGTGACTAACGTGGGCAATATCCTGCTCAATAATCGGACCTTCATCCAATTCCGCTGTAACGAAATGTGCTGTAGCGCCAATTATCTTCACGCCGCGATCGTGGGCCTGGTGGTATGGCTTGGCACCTTTGAAGCCCGGTAAAAATGAGTGGTGGATATTAATGATGCCACCAGGAAGTTTTTTGCAGAAGTCGGAACTTAAAATTTGCATGTAACGTGCAAGTACCACGAAGTCAATATTTTGATTCTCTATAATCTTTGAGAGTTCTATTTCTCCGACTTCTTTTCCAACCTCTTTGACATCGATAAAGTGAAAAGGAATACCATGTGATTCGACAAGCTTACGCAAGGACTCATGGTTTGAAACAACCGCCGGGATTTCAATTGGCAATTCATTGAGTTCTTGAAGATAAAGAAGATCTCGTAGGCAGTGGCTTTCTGAAGTTACCAAAATCAGTGCACGTTTCTTCTGGTGAACGGGGCGAAGCGTGAGTTTGGGATTGAATTGCCCAAGACCCGCACCCAGGACCATGCCTGCTTCACTAATTAGAAATACTTGACCACAATCTATCAGCCTTTTAACTATTTTGACTGAAATCTGTATTGTTAATTAATTATCCTATACAGCCAATGAC
>CAIMSI010000003.1 GCA_903844115.1 uncultured Actinomycetes bacterium | reverse complement strand
TGGGTAATGTGTGCAACCCAAAACCAAGGTATCTACATCATCATCGATTAGCGGTTGTAAATACTTTTTTGCAATCTCAGTAATCGCCGGACCTGATGTCTCACCGCGTTCGACAAATTCGACAAATTGCGGACAAGCGATAGATGAAAGTTCAAGCTGTGGAGCTGCTGCAAATGCATCAAGGTATGCCCCAGAATCAATCGTTGCTTGTGTTCCAATAACTCCAATTTTTCCAGTTCGCGTCGCTGATACTGCACGTCTTGCTGCAGGTTGAATTACTTCAATCAATGGAACTTGGTATCGCTCCCGCGCATCTCGAAGAGTCGCAGCACTTGCGCTGTTGCAAGCAATAACTATTGCTTTAACTCCGGCGCCAACTAATTGATCCATGATCTCAAGGGCAAATGATCGAACTTCGGCAAGAGGACGTGGACCATAAGGACCGCGAGCGGTATCGCCTACATAAAGGATGGATTCGTTTGGAAGTTGATCAATAATCGCACGAGCTACGGTCAATCCACCGACTCCAGAATCAAAGATTCCAATGGGGGCGTTTGAGCTCATTCGACAATCTTACAGCGTTAATAACGTCCTACTGCGTTAAGAGCTCAAGCAGGCTTTCTTGAAGCCAACCTAACCAAAAATAGACGGCATAGATGCCTTTTTGGGGATCCTCATCTGGCATATTTTCAAATAATTGAAAACTATCTGCATTGATTTCTAAACGTACCGAAAGTGCCAGGCGCAAATCATTTATCACCTTGAGCCACATTTGCGCATCTAATTCCTCAATAACTCCGGCCGAATCGTTATCGACAAGAACTGTGAGAGCGGCGCGAATAGAACGCAATCCGTCTTGTTTATTGCGGCGAAGGGCGGGTTCGGTGTACCTGCGAAAGTCATCGGCTGCTTCAGGATCAGCGTAAGCATTAGGAAGCAATCGCTTGAGCACGGGATCTTCTGGCGCAGCTATTTCTTGTTGCATCGCCATTAATTGTGCAAAAGGATCGTTCATGTCGTAGTGATGTTGGAAATCTCCTTCTCCTAAAAGTTCGAGGAGTTGTTCAACCAGATTAATAAGTACGTGCGCCTCGTCGATAGAAAGTGTTAATGAATAAGCATCGGCCTCACGAGAAAATAGTGACATTAGATCTTGTCATCACGCTGAAGGGTCGCCCAGAGTCCATGTTCGTGCAGAGCTTGAACGTGGTGTTCCATCTCTTCGCGTGAACCAGATGCAACAACAGCGCGACCTTCTACATGTATTTGCATCATTGTGGCGTGAGCTTTTTCATTGCTAAAAGAAAAAATCTTTATCAAAACAAAAGTTACATAAGACATGAGGTTGACTGGATCATCCCAAACTATACAAACCCAAGGGCGATCAAATAGTTGATCAATGCTTACTTCACCTTCGGTGAGCGTATCGGCCATCTATTCACCTCCCTAGCGAACGACAACTGTAACAAAGTCACTTGTTGATGCAATATATGTATCTGTCCCTGGCGCACTTACTTGGAATTTTCGCAAGCCAGGCTCGTCTTCAGCCATTTCGATACTAAAAGTTCCCGCAGCGTCCACGAGAAGTTTCCGTGATGAAATTCCATCGTTGAGTGAAACCATAAAACCATCTGGAAGCGCTGCCGATGGAGTAATTTTTCCACTCAAAGTGAAAGGCACGCCATGCTTGACCGAAGTAGGTACTGCAGTCCACGAAATTCTGCGAGCAGTTTGCAAACTTAATTCCGAAGTTCGTCCTTCAGAGCGCTCCCACGTTCCATCAGAAATCATCCGGGCTTTTGTGTTTTCCCCAATAATGATGGGTACCGAAAGATTGCCACTGACATTAGTAGTCCCCGTATAAACCGAAGTCCAGTCGGTACTTCCGGTTTTTATTTCGATGCGCACTGGTAATCCAGCAAGTGGGCGTTTGTCTGGCAGGGTAAAGGAACTATTGAGGTTAAAAACTCCGCCATATGCGGATGCCGATATATCCGAAAGTAAGTTGGCTAGAACCACATCAGGAGCTATCGATTTAGCAACGACTCTAATTGCATCAGTTGCTGCAGGATCTTCCATGCCCAATGTCCATTGTGTAACCCCGCCTAATCTGTACTTTGCAACTAAGTTTGCACGCAGTGCAAATCCTTGCGCATCCTGATACCAGACAACTCGAGTAGCGGTGCATTGAGTGAGTTGTCCATCAGTCGTCGTTCCGCTGTATATCTTTTGATAAGTAAAAGTTGTCTCGCCATATTTAGCTTGATATTGCGGCACTGCGTTATAAGTTGTTGCTAATGTTTGAGCATCGCGCATTACAAATGTCGCAGCACTAGCCGTTGTTTTCACTGAGTTGAGATAGTTGATTGGTGCAGAAGGACAGACCCCTTGTACATCAGTCACCCAATCTCGTCCGTATCCAGGAAGTCCCACATAAACTTTTGATGCGGGCATCACTGAGATTGCATATTGAACCGTTTGCTCGACCCAAGTTATGGGACCGATAGGCCCAGGCGTCGCGGTCGAATAGTCATACGTCATGATGCGAAGTCGATCAATTGTTGACCCAAGATCAGGCCATGAATAAACCCAATACCCTTTCTTCCCCGATGTTGGATCAAAAGATGGAGGCGCTGTGAGTGAAAGTAATTTCCCTTGTGCATGCAGAGATAGTGCAAGTGATTTCATGAATGATGCAAAGCGAACCTGAGTAGTCGTCCACGAAGAACTTCCATCAACATAAGCAAAATTTTCGAAGTCCAAATCAATTCCATCGAAATTATTTGCGAGAACAAAATCTGTAATCGTTTTCACTAAGACATCACGCTTGGCCGTATCTGCCATAAGATTAGAAAGTACCATCGTGGCGGTCTTGCCAGTTTTAGGATCTTTTGAAGCAGTTGAGTCGGTGATTGTCGGAATAATTTTATATCCGGCTAAACGCAATTTATTGAGAGTATCTGCGATGGGATTGTTTGGATTTGCAGGAGTATATAAATCGGTAATCTTTGTAGCGCTATCCAATGAGTACCAAAATGGCATAACTTCTTGAATAAGATCGGCACTTGCAAGTGCGCTATCGAGTCCGCCATTTTGTTTACCAACTGCAGAATATGTTCGGTAATAAGGGATCCATCCAGTTAAAATCTTTCTTGGAGGATTATCTGGATTATCTGCTTGTGCCGCGTTGGTTGAAATTGGAGATGCCATAAATACGATTGGCAACAAGGAAGAAATTAGACCGAGAATGAAAGTTCGTGACTTTCCAACCCTGGGTCTATTCATGTGTATGTATGTCTATTCAGGCTTCTTGAGTCCTGCATGAATTTCCTTGCACATTGGGCAGATCGGAAATTTTTCAGGGTCACGATTGGGGATCCATTTTTTGCCACATAGCGCGCGAACAGCCTTGCCGGAGACAGCGGATTCCACAATTTTCTCTTTCAAAACATAGTGCGAAAAGCGCTCGTGGTCACCGTCTTCGTGCGTAAGTTCTTCTTCGCGTTCGAGTAGGTCTGTAGATGCAACTCCTCCATCAAGTGGAGTTGGCTCTGTGCGCGTCTTAAAGAGTCCCATGCATCGAATCTTATCCTTTAGACTTACTCAATGAAGGACTTGCTACGCACCGCCGACTTGAGTCGCGCCGATGTCGACCTCTTACTCGACACTGCTGCTGATTTTGCGAAAACCCCACTGCGTTCTACCGATGTTCTAGCCAATCGCACAGTTGCTATTTACATGACTAAACCTTCAACTCGCACACGGCTTGCCTCCGAAACTGCCGTTGCACACCTCGGTGGAACTCCTGTTTTTCTACGCGAAGATGATCTTCAAATTGGTCGCGGTGAAACAATTGCAGATACTGCCCGAATCATTAGCGGATTTGCATCGGCTCTTATCATTAGAACTTTTAAACAATCCGATGTCAATGAACTCGGTCAGTGGGCAACCATTCCTGTTCTCAACGGACTCACAGACGATGATCACCCAACTCAACTTCTTGCTGATTGGGCAACGATTCGAGAAGTATTCGGAACCGATATTGCTGGACGCAAATTTACATATGTCGGTGATGGAAACAACATGGCACATGCTTGGCTAACAATGGGAGCAATCCTTGGTGCGCATGTGGTTGCCGCAACTCCTTCAGGTAAGTGGGCACCAGATGCAGGGGCTATCGCCAGCGCACAGGCAATTGCCGCGACGACGGGTGGAAAAGTTGAAGTAACGAACGATCCAGAAGCGGCAGCAAAAGGCGCCTCAGTTATTTATACCGATGTTTGGATGTCCATGGGAGATCCAGAAAATGAGCGAAAAGAAAAATTGAAGGCGCTTTCTCCATTTGCGGTCACAGAGAATTTGATGTCATTAAGCGCCAAGGATTCAATCTTTATGCATTGCCTTCCTGCCCACCGTGGTGAAGAAGTTGAGGCATCTGTAATTGATGGTGAGCGGTCAGTTATTTGGCGTGAGGCCTATCACCGCCGCACCACAATTCAGGCCTGCCTCTACCATTTAGTCCGCGGGGAACTTGCGGGCCGCGCTTAGTTTAAACGTGTTTTAACGTGTTTTAACGTTTTTAAGCTTTAATCGGTATTGCATCCAATCCAGCTACCACTCCTTTTTATTGGATAAGACTGCGGGATAAGTTAGACAGTAGGGGCGTTGCCTCGTAAAGTTGCGCCGTGCGCATATCAGTCCCAAAGGAAACCCGCCCCGGTGAAAACCGCGTGGCCCTAGTTCCTGACATCATCTCCAAACTCACTCGAGCAGGCCTCGAGGTAGTTATTGAATCCGGCGCTGGTGTATCAGCTCAATTTTCTGATGAGCAATTTACTAAGGCTGGTGCAACTGTAAAGAGTGGAAGTGTTATTAGCGATAGCGATATCGTGGCATCAATCCAGCCTTTGACACCAGATCAAATGAAATTGCTCAAAAAGGGCGCTATTACAATCTCATTTCTATCCCCCACAACTGCTGTTGATTCCATTGAAGCAGCAGCAAGTGCCGGAGCGACTGCTCTCTCACTTGAACTAGTTCCACGTATTTCACGTGCGCAATCAATGGACGCTCTTACTTCCCAGGCACTTTGCGCCGGATACCGAGCAACACTTGTAGCAGCAGAACTTTCACCACGCTTCTTCCCACTCTTAATGACAGCGGCAGGAACAGTTACTCCTGCAAACGTTGTGATTCTTGGTGCTGGCGTTGCAGGTTTGCAAGCTATTGCAACAGCAAAACGATTAGGCGCAGTTGTAAGTGCTTACGACGTTCGCCCAGCATCTGCTGATGAAGTGAAATCGATGGGCGCAAAGTTCATTACATTGGAATTGGAAGCACTCGAAGGTCAGGGCGGATATGCACGCGAGATGACCGAGGATCGTGCTGCAAAGCAACGTGAACTTCTTACTCCTTATATTGCCGCGGCAGATGTACTCATTACTACTGCAGCTGTTCCAGGCCGCGCTGCTCCTCGATTGGTTACAGCAGACATGGTCGCAACTATGCAACCAGGTTCTGTTGTTGTTGATCTTGCTTCTGAAACTGGCGGCAATGTTGAAGGAACAAAGCCTGGCGAAATCATTACGACAGCCAATGGCGTAAAGATGTGGGGCGGAAAAGATGTTCCATCTCAGCTCCCATTCCACGCATCCATGCTCTTCTCACGAAACGTCGTTAACCTCTTGATGTTGATGGTCAAGACAACCGATGGTGTTGCAACTGTTGTACCCGATTTCACAGACGAAATTATCGATGCAGCAGCCGTTACCCACGGCGGGGCACGTCGTACGCCGGAAGGAAAGAAATAATCATGACTTCTATTTCGAGTATGGCAATTCTGACAATCTTCGCACTATCCATTTTCGTGGGATTTGAAGTTGTCTCCAAAGTTTCAACCACCTTGCACACTCCCCTTATGTCGGGTGCGAATGCAATCCACGGAATCATTCTCGTGGGCGCAATCATGGTGGCTGATGGAGCAACAAATACTCTTGAAACAACTCTGGCTATCCTCGCGGTGCTACTTGCCACTATCAATATGGTCGGTGGATTCGTTGTTACAGATCGAATGCTTGAGATGTTTAAAGGCAAGCCCAAGACTCCGAAAAATCAGGAGGCTGGCAAATGAATAAAAACATTTACGAGCTCCTCGGTCTGGCAGTAGCACTTTCTTTTATTCTTGCTCTTAAAGGACTCTCTGCTCCTAAAACAGCTCGCCGAGGAAACTTGATTGGCGCTGCAGGTGCGAGCCTTGCAACAATCGTGGTCTTCTTCGCTCCACTTGGCCATGATTCAACGGGAGTAGCAAAATCCCACCACAACACAATTCTGATTCTTGCCGCTATCGCCATCGGTGTACTCGTCGGCGTTCCAGCTGCTCGTAAGATTCAAATGACTCAGATGCCACAACTCGTTGCACTCTTCAATGGTGTGGGAGGCGGGGCCGCAGCACTTGTTGCAACCGCTGAATACCTCAACCTTGGAACAGGTGCGTCAACGGCTGAAGTTGTTGCAACAGTCTTTACAGTGATTGTTGGTTGCACATCTTTCTCTGGATCTGTCATTACTTTCTTGAAGCTTCAAGAGTTAATGACAACTCGTCCTGTTGTATTCCCTGGTGGCCGCTTTGTTATCGCTGCAACTCTTGCAGGTGTACTCGGAACAGGTGCATGGACAATTTCATCCGGTGGAAATACACCTCTACTTGTAATGGGTGGATTAGCACTGCTCTTCGGTGTTCTCTTCGTACTTCCAGTTGGTGGAGCTGACGTTCCAATTGTTATTTCACTCTTGAATGCATTTACTGGTCTTACTGTTGCTGCTAGCGGGTATGTTCTTCAGTCAACTCTTTTGATTGTTGCTGGAACTCTCGTTGGTGCTTCAGGAACAATCTTGACTCGCAAGATGGCTGAAGCTATGGGACGTTCACTCTTTGGAACTCTCTTCGGTGCATTCACTGCAAAGCCACAAGAGGCAAGCGGCGCAGCTGAAACTCGCTCCGTAAAGTCTGGATCACCTGATGACGTAGCAATCTTGCTTAACTATGCGCAACGCGTTGTTATCGTTCCGGGATTTGGATTAGCTGTTGCACAAGCGCAACACACAGTTCGCGAACTTGCGGATATGTTGACCGCCAAGGGAATCGATGTCGCATACGGCATTCACCCTGTTGCAGGCCGCATGCCAGGACACATGAACGTGCTTCTTGCCGAAGCAAGTGTTCCTTATGAGCAGCTCGTTGAAATGGATGAAGTTAACCCAACATTCCCACAGACCGATGTGGTCTTGGTAGTTGGTGCTAACGACGTCGTCAACCCAGCAGCAAAGACAACACCTGGTTGCCCAATTTATGGAATGCCAATTTTGGATGTTGCTGAAGCTGGAAACGTTATTTTCTTGAAGCGCTCAATGCGCCCAGGGTTTGCTGGTATCGAAAATGAACTTCTCTATGATGCCAAGACAACGTTGCTCTTTGGTGATGCGAAAGATTCGCTAACCAAGGTAGTGAGCGCACTCAAAGCTTTATAAACTATTTCTCTGAGAGAGCAGTTTCCAAAGTTTGAGTGAAGACTTCCTGAGGTTGTGCTCCGCTGATTCCATATTTCATATCGATCACGAAGAATGGAACTCCGTTTGCCCCAAGTTGGCGGGCCATATCTTGATCCTGTAGAACGAAATCGCGATAGTGATCGCTAATGAGTACCGCAACGACCGATGCGTGGTCGAGGCCAACCTCATCCGTGATAGCAAGAATGTCGTCATGAGTAAAGAGCGGGCGTGATTGCTCGAAATACGCTGAATACATCTTCTCAAGTAATTCTTGGGCAACGCCAGTTGATTCCGCCCATTTCAAAACGCGGTGAGCATCCATGGTGTTACCGCTCATGGTGTCCTCTAGGTCATAACAAAGACCTTCGCCATCTGCGATAGAACATACATTTGCTTGCATCGCAGAAACTTTATCTTTATCAATATTGTATTTTTCAGCCAGATGTTCTTTCGTGGATACAACACCTTCAATATCAGGTTGCAATTGAAATGCTCGGTGGCGCACTTTCACATTAACCTCTGGATGTGCAGATTTGATTTCTGCAATTCCCTTCTCAAGCCTGCGCTTACCAATAAAGCACCATGGGCAAACAACATCTGACCACACGTCAACAACCATTTCGTTCGCCGATTGAGGGCCGTGCTTCGAGATTGATGGTGTTGATTGTGTTGTCATAATTACTTTGCTGGCTTTCCTCGGGAAAGTTGTCTTGGCCATTCAACCTCAACGCCGAGAACATCTGCTGCCATGAGCGGCCAACGAGGATTGCGCAAGAATTCACGAGCCATCATGATTGCATCAGCTTTACCGGAAGAAATAATTTCATCTGCTTGCGCGGGATCTGTAATCATTCCAACTGCAGATGTTGTGACTCCAGTATGTCCCTTGATTGCTTCGGCAAAGTGAACTTGATAACCAGGGCCTACAGCTATTTTTGCATTATGAACATTTCCACCTGATGAGGTGTCAATAAGGTCTGCGCCAAGTTGCTTCAGGATAGGGACAAGTTGAATCGAATCTTCAATTGTCCATCCTCCATCGGTCCAATCCGAAGCCGAGATACGGACAAAAAGAGGCATACCTTCTGGAATTGCGTGGCGCACAGCAACAACAACTTCCTGCAGGAAGCGTGTGCGATTTTCAAATGATCCGCCATATTCATCTGTACGGTGATTGGAAAGTGATGAGTAGAACTGGTGCAAAAGATATCCGTGTGCGGCATGAATCTCTACAACATCGAATCCGACTTTAACTGCGCGCGATGCTGCGTCTGCCCAATCCTTCACGAGTTGTTTTATCTCTGCGGTAGTAAGTTCACGTGGGACGGCATAACCTTCGAAAGCCAACTGCGACGGACCAACGATTTGGAATCCACCTTCTTCAGGAGTTGCCATTAAATGATCACTGAGCCCGGGCGAGGTTGTTCCGCCTTTTCGGCCAGCATGCGCAAGTTGGATGCCCATCTTCACGCCGTTTTCATGTGCCAACTTAATAATGGGCGCGAATGCTTCTGCCTGTTCATTCGTCCATAACCCAGGGCAACCAATTGAAATACGTCCTTCAGATACAACTCCAGTTGCCTCGACAAATACCAACCCAGCGCCACCCGTTGTGAATGCACCAAGGTGGGCATGATGGAATTCCCCAATCAAGCCGTTAACACTTGAATACATGCACATTGGAGAAACCCACGCGCGATTCTTAAAAGTAGTTTCGCGAATCGTTAGTGGATCAAAAAGATGTGGCATTAGTTGTTTCCTTCTTGTAGTTCAGTCGGTGCATTGTGTACACCCAAAACTTGTTTAGCATCATTTGCAAGTGCCGAATCGACCGCATCCTTTTTAACATCTGCGCCGAGCTTATCGGTGCGATGAAGAGGCTTTTGCGAGAGGCTTTGGTGTTCGGCAGGGACAGTACCAAGTAATCCTTTTTGGAAGTCTTCGAATGCTTTCAAAACCTCGGCCTTTGTATTCATAACAAATGGCCCCATCCATGCAATCTGCTCACGAATAGGTAATCCGCCAAGAATCAACACGTCCATTGAAGGACTTCGTGATTCTTGATTTTGATCCGCGCGAATAACAAGAAGGTCACCCTCTGGATTTCCTGTTGTTTCTAAAACTGCAAGTTGTCCGCTGTGAATTGGTTGATGTTCCTCGCCCGCAGTTCCATGTCCATTAAGTGTGTAGACCAATGAGTTGTAATCACTTCGCCATGGAAGACGAAGTTCTGCTCCCGGTGCAATCGTTGCGTGGATCATTGTCATAGGAGTTTGAGTTGACCCAGGACCTGCATGATTTTCTAGCCCTAAAATTGAACCGGCAATAACACGAAGAAGTGCTCCTCCATCGTGAGACGCGAGTAATCCAACTTGGCTTGCACGAATATCTTGGTAAGCAGGCTTCGACCACTTCTTTGCCGCCGGCAGATTTACCCACAATTGGAAACCATGAAACAAACCACCTGACATAACAAGATGTTCTGGTGGAGTTTCAATATGCAAAATTCCAGCACCAGCCGTCATCCATTGTGTATCACCATTTGTGATAGTTCCACCGCCACCGTGATTATCTTTATGATCAAATATTCCATCAATAATGTATGTAACAGTTTCAAATCCGCGGTGCGGGTGCCATGGAGTTCCCTTAGGTTCACCGGGAGCGTATTCAACTTCACCCATTTGATCTAAGTGAATGAATGGATCAAGTTCCATCAAGTCAACGCCAGCGAATGCGCGTCGAACTGGGAAGCCCTCTCCTTCGAAACCTTGTGGGGCAGTTGTCACACTCTTTACTCTGCGCGCGCGTTTGTTCGCTCCAGTTGATCCGGTTAATCCGGTTAATAGGAGGCCAGCGTCAACGCGAGGCAATACGGTGATGTCACTTACTGTTACTGCTGGCACGTTCATTCTCCTTGGGTTGCGCTTAAAATCGTTCGATATTCAGTAGGGGCTTGGTGGTGGCTTGGTGGTGGCTTGGTGGTGGCTCAAGATTTAATTATACGAAGTATAGAACCTATCCAATACTTAAAATATTCCTAGAGTTTTGATTTGGGAAATAATTTAGTGATGTCTATCCACATTTACGCTCATTTTCTGACTTTTCAAATTAACCCATGTCAGTGCTCACCTCCAAGATTCCACTCATGTACATCAACCCCACTGACCCGCAGGAAGTTCGCTTATGCGAATTACTCTCAATTACCGCGGGCATAGCTGTCTTGATTGAATTACATGAAATGAAACCAGACCTCACAAGCATGAGCACTTCGGCTCGGATTGACTACCTAAAAGTATTGCAACGCCAGGCATCATGGATCAATGCTTGGGAGCAAGAAGCAATCATCGCTGTAGCTGGGCTCCAACCTTCAGAACCCGATGATTTCTTTCAAGGCCCCGATGATATGGAACGCGAAGATGTAGCCACGGCGTTGCGTCTTGCTCCACAGACGGCCCAAAATCGAATCGATATCGCTCGCACATTAGTCGGCCACCTGCCACAAGTCTGTTCGGCATTAGCTACGGGAGAGATTTCTGCGGCGCACGCGACCACGATCGCTCGTGAAGTTGCAGACATCATCGAAAAGAATGTGCCAATCGCGACTATTCGAAAGATTGAAGAAGTCGCAATTGCTCATGCAGAATTTCATACACCATCACAAGTTACGAACAAAGTCAGAGCCACAATTGCAAAGTTGGCCCCTGAAGAATTTGCGGCCCAGGTTGCACTCGCATGCGAAGGTCGACGCGTTGAAATTTATCCCGAGAAATATGGAATGGCCACGATTGTCGCAATTTTGCCTGCCGCTGATGCACAAACGGTGATGTTGGCTATCGATAAATTAGCACGCATATCGATGCGAAATGAGAGTGCACAAACCGATTCAAGTAGCCGCATCGAACAATTGCGCGCAGATGCTTTGACACAACTGGCCTCT
>CAIMSI010000002.1 GCA_903844115.1 uncultured Actinomycetes bacterium | reverse complement strand
GTCATCAGAACCCGATTCACCTCTCATTTCAGCAGTGCTCGATGAAGCAAGAAGTGTCGGCATTGATCGAGTCGTTAAAGTTTGATAATAAGCAGAACAATCACCATGGGGCGTGAAGTGAGCAGAAGCAATTCCAGGTCGCGTTCTTGCTGCCGTTGCACTTCATCCCAATGATGCGCCAGTCACCAAAGATCTTGAAGGTGATCTTGAAAAAATTTCTATTTTGGCAGCGCATCCTCGAGTATGCGCCATTGGAGAAACTGGACTAGATTTCTTTAGAACCGCTCCTGAAGGTCAAGAAAAACAGATCTATTCCTTCAAGCGCCATATTCAAATTTCTAAAGATGTAAATAAAGCGTTAATGATTCATGATCGGGATGCTCACCGTGCGGTTCTAGACACTCTTGATGAGGTGGGAGCTCCGGAAAAAGTTGTGTTCCACTGTTACTCAGGGGATGCGGATATGGCCCGTGAGTGCGCGACGAAAGGCTTTTATCTCTCGTTTGCGGGAACGGTAACTTTTAAGAACGCACCACATCTACGTGAGGCTCTGGCTTTGACTCCACTCAATCGAATTTTGGTTGAAACTGATTCACCATTTTTGACTCCCATGCCAAATCGCGGACTGCTCAATACTCCTGCGCAAATTCCTAACACACTTCGCGTTATGGCTGAAGTACGAGCTATGAGCCTGGATGAACTATGCCAAGTGATTGTTGAAAATACGATCCGCGTATATGGCGAGTTCCACTAATGTCAGGATTATTAGGCGCAGCTGAAATACGCGAAATTGCATCCAGAATTGGTGTTAACCCAACTAAGAAACTTGGTCAAAACTTTGTCGTGGATGCAAATACTTGCCGGCGCATTGTCAAAGCAGCAGATGTTGATAAAAATGATATTGCTCTTGAAATCGGACCTGGACTCGGTTCCCTCACTCTTGCCCTGCTTGAAACGGCATCCCAAGTTATAGTGATTGAAATTGATACGCGCCTGGCCCAGGAACTTCCAACCACTGCGCAGAGCCACGGTTTCGATACATCTGTGCTTACAGTGTTGAATTTTGATGCTATGAATCTTGAGGCACTCAATCCCGAGCCGACGGTTCTCGTTGCCAATTTGCCCTACAACATTTCGGTTCCAGTTTTGTTGCGCGCTTTTGAAAAGTTGCCTTCCCTTCGCACCGGAGTTGTTATGGTTCAAAGTGAAGTGGCCGATCGGCTTGTAGCAAAACCTGGAAGCAAGAGTTATGGATCACCTTCGGTGAAAGCCACATGGTGGGGAACCCTGACGCCGGCTGGAAACGTGGGACGTAGCATCTTTTGGCCGGTTCCAAACGTTGACTCATCCCTCGTTCGCTTCGATAGGCATGATGTACCTGGCGATGAATCACTTCGGCTGAAGACTTTTGCATTGGTGGATGGCGCATTTGCCCAGCGCCGCAAGATGTTGCGCAGCGCCCTTTCTAACCAGCTCGGCCCAAATGCAAGTTCGATTATTGAATCAGCAGGTGTGGATCCAACTCTAAGAGGAGAAGCACTTGTGCTGGGCGACTTCATAAGAATCGCACAGGCTCAATAAAAGCAATACGCTACTGATGTGATTACCAAAGGCGTCGTTGTGCGCGTTCCCGCAAAGGTGAACCTGCAGCTCTCGGTCGGACCTTTAGGTGATGATGGGTTTCACGAAGTCGTCAGCGTATTTCAAGCCATCTCTATCTTTGATGATATTTCAGTACGCCATGCACCTGAAGGTGAAGGAATTACTCTCACTGCATCCGGGCCAACTTCCATCGGAGTCCCAGTAGATTCTTCAAATCTTGCATTTAAAGCAGCAGAGATCATGATCACTAGATATGGAACTAGCAAAGATTTAAACATTCATTTAAAAAAGGAAATTCCCGTCGCCGGTGGAATGGCTGGTGGAAGTGCTGACGCGGCAGGAGTAATTGTTGCTATCGACGCGCTTTTTGCTTTAAACCTATCTCGTGATGACATGGAAGGTATTGCTTCTGAGTTGGGAAGTGATGTTCCTTTTGCTATCGCCGGCGGAATTGCAGTCGGGCGAGGGCACGGCGATGAATTAACTCCAGCACTTTCTCGAGGAACTTATCATTGGGTAGTTGCGATGGCTGGAAGTGGGTTATCAACTCCTGCTGTGTACAAGGAATGTGATCGACTTCGCGAGGGTCTAGACATTGCCCGACCTGCAACAAGTGATGCACTTCTGCAGGCACTTCGTGCAGCTGATGCACGCGCAGTCGGTGATTGCATGACGAATGATCTGCAAGCTGCTGCTTGCTCACTTCGACCAACGCTTCGGCTAGTTTTAGATGTCGGCGAGGAATATGGTGCACTTGGAGGATTAGTTTCAGGATCTGGCCCCACTGTAGTTTTTCTTGTTGAAGATGAAGAACGCGCCCTTGATCTCACTGTTGCTCTCAGCGCAAGTGGAGTTGTTGCTGGCGTGATGAGGGCTTTTGGACCCGTCCATGGGGCACGAGTGATTGAAACGTTATAAGACCTGACTCTCTGCTTTTGCAGGAACCGGCCTTTTAAGGGAGAATTCAGGTTCCGCCATTGTGTAGTGGCTAGCACATGGGCCTTTGAAGCCCAGGGTCCAGGATCGATACCTGGTGGCGGAGCCACCGATAGACTTCCGATGAACCGTTAGGAGGGCACTTTGGGTAAGGCAGTAGACCTTGCAATAGTGCTCGCTGCTGGCGAAGGCACGCGAATGAAATCCTCGCTCGCTAAAGTTCTGCATCCCATCGCAGGCAAGACCGTTATCCATCACGTTATTGATGCTCTCACTCCAGTCTCTTCACAACTCTGCGTTGTTGTTGGCGCCCACCGGGAAGCGGTGGAATCACATATTTCTGAAATAGCTCCTAGTGCTAAGAAAACTTTTCAAGCCGAGCGCAATGGAACTGGGCACGCTGTGCAGCTTGCGCTCGCTGATACAAATGCAAAAGGTTGCGTCCTTGTGGTTGCGGGAGATACACCGCTGTTACGTACATCAACTCTTACCGAATTTATTGAAGCCCATCTTGAACTCAAAAGCGCGGCCTCGGTTTTAACTGCGGTTCTTCCAGACCCATTTGGATATGGTCGAATAGTTCGCGATGAACTTGGCGCCATTATCAGTATCGTCGAAGAACGTGATGCCGATGAAGATCAAAAGCAGATTGACGAGATTAATACAGGGGTATATCTCTTTGATATTTCAGCTTTAAGGGATGCATCAAAGAAATTGACTTCAAACAATTCCCAAGGCGAGCTTTATCTGACTGATGTTATTTCCCTCATCAAAAGTTCGAATCAAGTCGCGGTGGCTATTCAATCCAATGATTTTACTGAGACTCTCGGGATTAATGACCGAGCCCAACTCGCGCAATGCGCGGCAATTATGCGCGATAGATTGAATGATGAATATATGAGAAATGGCGTTTCCATTATTGATCCGATGACCACATGGATTGATGCCGGGGTTGTTATCGCTAGCGATGTGACTATTTATCCCGGATCAGCGATTCATGGAACGACATCAATTGCTGCAGGGGCAGTCATAGGACCACGTACAACTCTGGTAAATGTTTCGGTCGCAGCAGGCGCATCGATTATTGAATCCCGAGTAACCGATGCAGAAGTTGGACCCGGAGCTGCAGTTGGGCCCTTCACTTTTATTCGTCCTGGGACTCGATTAGCAGCCAACTCGAAGGTCGGCGCGTTCGTCGAGATGAAGAGCGCCACCCTTGGAGAAGGCTCCAAAGTTCCCCATCTTTCATACGTGGGCGATGCCACCATTGGAGAGGGCACCAATATTGGCGCAGCTACTATTTTTGTAAATTACGACGGAGTTGAGAAACACCACACTGTCGTGGGCAGCCATGTTCGGGTCGGTAGTGACACTATGCTCGTCGCACCAGTAACGATTGGAGACGGTGCCTACACGGCAGCGGGTTCAGTCATTACAGAAGATGTTCCTGCGGGCGCGATCGGCGTTGCTCGTGGAAAGCAGCGAAATGTTTTAGGTTGGGTCCTTCGTCGCAGATCTGCAACGAAATCGGCAGAAGCCGCACGAGACGCGGGGGCCACCGAATTAGGAGCACGGGATTAATAGGAATAAGGGGAGCATCTATGAGTGAACTTCGACTCTCATCTGAAAAGCGCTTGCGCGTATTTTCTGGACGAGGCTATCCAGAACTTGCTGAAGAAGTTGCAGCTGACCTTGGTATCGCAATCACCCCTACATCCGCATATGACTTTGCCAATGGTGAAATTTTCATTCGTTTCGAAGAAAGTATTCGTGGTTGCGATGCGTTTGTAATCCAAAGCCACGCGGCTCCAGTGAACAAACAAATTATGGAGCAGTTGATTATGGTCGATGCACTCAAGCGTGCCTCTGCTAAACGAATTACTGTTGTGGCACCTTTCTATGGATATGCCCGCCAAGATAAGAAACATCGTGGACGTGAGCCAATCTCTGCTCGCTTGATGGCCGACCTATTCAAAGCAGCGGGCGCTGATCGCCTCATGGTTGTTGACTTACACACTTCTCAAATTCAAGGTTTCTTTGATGGTCCAGTAGATCATCTTTTCGCACTTCCCCTGCTGACCAATTATGTTGGAAGCAAAGTGGATCGCAACAATCTCACTATCGTTTCCCCTGATTCAGGTCGAGTTCGAGTCGCAGAGCGCTGGTCCGAACTTATGGGCAGCTGTCCGATCGCATTCATTCATAAAACTCGTGATCCTCGCGTTCCAAATGAAGCGACTGTTGGGCGCATCGTCGGTGACGTTAAAGGCCGCACTGCAGTAATTATCGATGACATGATTGATACGGCTGGCACGATTGTTAAAGCAGTTGATGCTTGTTTAGAAGCAGGTGCTTCTGAAGTTATTGTTGCTGCAACTCATGCAGTTCTATCTGGTCCAGCGGTAGAGCGCCTAAAAAATAGCGGCCTCACTGAAGTCGTAGTTACAAACACCCTTCCAATCCCAGATGATCATAAATTCGACAAACTGACAGTTCTCTCGATTGCTCCTCTCTTAGCAAGAGCAATTCGAGAAGTATTCGAGGATGGGTCAGTCACTAGCCTTTTCGACGGGCACAGCTAAAGCCAGTTAAGGCTAGTTAACGCCAGCTAATCCAAAATAAGCGCAAAATAAGTAATTTTGCTCATTTCTTTGAGCCCGGCTATTCTTACCCCACGTCACGGCGAGGGATAACTGGTCTGCTTTACAGTATCCGTAATCGACGGGTTGCTCTCTAACCGTGCTGTAGTAGTTAATTCTAGAAATAGAAGCACAGGTCCCCAAACGGATATTTAGAGAAAGCAGCAACTCATGGCCGAGATTTCAATCAACGGAACACCGCGCACCAACTTTGGTAAAGGCGCATCACGTCGCGATCGTAAAGCTGGATTAGTTCCAGCAGTTATTTATGGACACGGCGCAAAACCACAACACGTTTCCCTTCCTGCAAAGGAGATGGGCACAGCTCTTAAAACCTCTAACGTTTTGCTCGATATTAATTTTGATGGCAAGGTGGAGCTCACTCTTCCAAAGTCAGTTACAAAGCACCCAATCACAGGCATCCTTGAGCATGTTGACCTGCTCATAGTTCGTCGTGGTGAAAAGGTAACTGTTGAAGTTCCAGTTCACACAATCGGTGAACATGATCGTGATGGAATTCTTGAGCACGTTAACAACTCCATTGAGGTTGAAGTTGAAGCAACTTCTATTCCACAATTCCTCGAGCTCAGCATCGAAGGAATGGCTGCAAACACATCTAAGTACGCTTCTGATGTTGCCCTTCCTGCGGGAATGAAGCTTATTTCTGATCCACACATGCTCGTTGCTCACTTGTCTGAGAAGTCAACTGTTGTAGAAGAAACCCCAGTTGCAGCAGCAGCTGACGGTGGCGCAGCTCCAGCAGCTGATGCAGCTCCAGCAGCTGATAATAAGTAAATAACGATAAACGATGTCAGATCGCTGGATTGTTTTCGGCCTAGGCAATCCAGGCGATCAATATGCATCAACGCGTCACAATGCTGGCCAGATGGTTACAAATTACCTCGCTAGCGGATTGAAACTTTCATCGCATAAATCTCGTTGCGAAATTGTAGATATTCGAGTTGCTGGAACAGCAGTGACAATTGCAAAATCTAAGTTGTATATGAATGAATCCGGAGCTCCTCTGAAAGCTCTTGCCGATTTTTACAAAGTGGCTGCAGAAAATATCATTGTTGTGCATGATGAAATTGATATTCCATTTAACACAATTCGACTGAAATTAGGCGGTGGCGATAATGGCCACAATGGCCTGAAAGACATTACAAAACATTTCTCAGGATCGGACTACTACCGAGTGCGTATCGGAGTTGGGCGGCCACCAGAACCTCAAGATCCAGCAGACTTTGTTCTCAAGCCTTTCTCGTCTTCGGAGAAAAAAGAGCTCGATGATTTCGTTGCACGTGGCGCGCTAGCCGTTGAACGGCTTATTGAAAAGGGCTTAGAACTAGCCCAGCAAGAATTTAATAAATAATCAGCCAGTATTTCGAAGGCCCGCTGCAACCCCATTGATTGTTAGCAGCAGCGCTCTATGCAAAATTGGATCTGTATCACCCGACGCTCGGACGTGTTCAAGTAATGAAATCTGCAAAAGGTGCAGCGGCGCCAAGTAAATATCACGGACTTGCAGCGTACGCGCCAAAATTTGTTGATCACCGAGCAGCTCACTTTTTTCCGTGAGGTGGAGAATTTCCTCGCGAGTAAGTTCGAATTCCTTTTCGATTGTATCGAGGAAGTGGTGCAGCGAAGGATCCACAAGTTTCTCGACATATTTGCGAGACATTGCTAAATCGGTTTTTGCCATTGTCATTTCAACATTAGATATAAACGTTCGGAAGAAGTGCCATTCCTTGAGCATATGTTTGAGCGTATCTATTTGCCCAGCTTCGCGCGCTGCTTTAAGCCCCGACCCAACTCCGAACCAACCAGGAATAATTTGACGCGATTGAGTCCACCCAAAAACCCATGGAATTGCTCGAAGACTTTCCAAGCCGCCCGAAGCATCTGGTCGCCTTGACGGACGTGACCCAAGGAATAGATCACCTAGTTGTTCTACGGGAGTTGAAGCGTAAAAGTAAGCAGGAAGATCTTTGTGATCCACCAGCGCTCGATATGCTGAAAAAGAATTATCGCTTATCAAACTCATGCATTTATTCCATCGGTTCAAATCATCAACGCTTTGTCTAGCTGATCGATTCAAAACAGTTGCTTCCAGTGCCGCCGCAAGTGTGAGCTCAACATTCTCGCGAGCCAGTGCGGGGAGTGCGTATTTATCGCTGATAACTTCACCTTGTTCAGTCATCTTAATTTGTCCATCAAGAGTTCCCCAAGGCAACGCAATCAAAGCATCATATGTAGGACCACCCCCACGTCCAACAGAGCCGCCACGTCCGTGGAATAGGCGCAACTTCACGCCGTGCTTTTTTGCAACATCGCGAAGCTTTCGTTGGGCTTGGTGAATTTCCCATTGAGACGTTGCAATACCAGCATCTTTATTTGAATCTGAATAACCAAGCATGACTTCTTGAATTTCACCGCGCATGTGTACAAGTTCACGGTAATGCGCATTCGACAGTAATGCATCCAAAATACTGTCGGCCGAACGAAGTTCCGCGACGGTTTCAAGCAGGGGAGCAAAGCCTACTTTTGCAAATTTATCTGGACCTTGGAGTGATACCAAACCGGTAATCTGTGCCAGTACAACAGGAGCTAGTACATCTTCATGTCCTTTGGTCATAGAGATGATGTAAGTCTCGATTACTTCCGGACCGAATTTCGAAATAAGGTCACGAATGGCGACAAAAGTGTTGAACGTTTTCAAGCCATCAGCGTCTAGGTGTGAAAAATCTACAGACGTGGGATTTGCTAACTCACTGATGAGTGCGGCGCTTTGATTCTCATATTTCTTTCCGAGAATTTGCCCAAGTGCATGATGATGAGCATCTGAATGCTCACGTATATCTAATGTTGCATGGGTGATTCCAAAGGAAGAAACAGTACGAATTATTCTTTCAAGCAAGCCTTTTGCGATGAGTTCACCGTTGTGTGACATGAGCGATGAGCGCATGAGCGCAAGGTCTGTGAGCAACTCTGCGGTGCTGTCGTAGTCCCGTCCAACTTCATGCGCTGCGCCAGCAGCGTGCCGGCGTTGAGTCAGGATCAATCGGTGTCGAATAGCGGTGGCCTTAAGGCGGTAAGGCTCTTCAGTATTCAGGCGACGATATCTTTCCTCGATTTCTGGAAGTCGATTGAGATCACTTTTTACAGAGTCGAGTAGGTTTTGTGAGACTCCCACGATGCGCGTAGAGATTGATAGCGCTTGGCGAAGTTCATCGATGGACTTGAGCATTGATCGAATGAAGTGACCAGTTTGCAGAGTTATTGCCGCTTTTGTTACTTCAGGAGTGATGTGAGGATTTCCATCGCGATCTCCACCGATCCAGGTTCCAAAACTAAAAGGTCTGGAAGTAGGAGATACCTCAACGCCTAGACGTTTGAGTTCAGTAGAAAAATCATCGAGGACATCGGGCATTGTCATAGTGAAAAGATCATCTAGATAGTACAAAGCATTTGTTGCTTCATCGAGTGGTTCTGGACGTCCCAAGCGAAGCTCATCGGTCTGCCACAGCAAATCAACAGCTTCGGCAAGTCTGCGTTCTGTTACTTGTGTATCGGGCAGATCAAGGAGTTGGGCAATTGTGCCCATTTTGCTAAGAACTGAACGTCGCGCTGCTTCAGTTGGGTGCGCTGTGAAAACAGGACGGACTGAAAAATTATTTATCCATTCTTGAATGTTTTCCCGAGTAAATTCTTTATCAGTCTCCTGCACTTTGATAATCCGATCAACAGCTCGACTTAGCCAAGAACCACCAGCGTTGCGCTCTTCTTGCAGCACTCGCGCACGGTGAACTTGTTCTGCAACATTTGCTAAGTGAAAATAGGTACTAAAAGCACGGACTAATTGAATACTCTGGTCGGAATTAAGATTATCTAGGATTTCTTCTCCGCCACCATCACGGATTGCCTTGCGAACGTCCTCTACAAGTTTGAGCAAATCCTGGCCCTCTTGGCGGACCAAGCTCTGGCCAAGAAGATCCCCCAGCCGGCGCACATCGCTGCGAAGCCCCGCGCCGTCTTCTTGAAACGTCATGCCCTAATCATTCCATCCTGCGCGCAAGGTCGCTGCCAATTTTGATTACACTCATCCTGTACGCACCACCCCCCTTCTTTTAGAAGTGGGGGTTTTAGGCGTTTTATCGAGCTGCAATGAGAGGGGGTCGCATGGAACTATTAAAAGCAATGATGGATATTGATATTCCTATCTTGAGCGGCGACTCGATCATCACATCTATCTCATCTGTGCAAGGTCTCATTATTGCAAAGCGCGCGCAGGATCATCCAATTCTTATTGTTACTTCATCTTCTAGGCGAGCAGAAGAGTTGTGCGATGAAATCGCCACATATATTGGAGATTCGCACGTCATTAATTTTCTACCATGGGAGACCTTGCCCCACGAGCGATTGAGCCCTAAGAGTGACACCGTTGCCGCACGATACAAAGCCTTGCATGCAATCACGAACAGCAATGAAATTAGAGTTGTTGTTACCTCCGTTCGGGGACTTATTCAACCCGTGAACGGTGCCTTACTAAAAACTGAACTTATCAAACTTGAGCTAGGTTCCAATTTGGCGATGGAAGAGTTAACAGGCGCGCTCTCTTTCTTTGGTTTTACCCGAACAGACTTAGTTGAAAAACGTGGAGATTTTGCAGTTCGAGGTGGAATCGTTGACTTTTTCCCAGCCGACCAAGAACATCCAGTTCGGGTGGATTTCTTTGGCGACACTATTGAGGAATTAGCAAGTTTCACTGTTTCTGATCAACGAACTTTCGCACCTGTTATCGGGACTTTGATTATTTACCCGTGCCGCGAGCTCCTACTCACTCCCGAGATTAAGAAACGTGCGACTTATCTTGCTTCAGAATTTCCACAACTATCAGAGATGTGTTCCAAACTTGCCGAAGGTATCACTGTAGATGGAATGGAATCTTTAACTGCAGCCCTGACAGATGATCTGCACAGTCTGCTTGAATTTCTCCCAAAAGAATTTGAAGTCATGGTTATTGATTCACCTCGAATGGCTTCAAGAGCAATGGACTTGATTGAGACCAATAAGGAATTTTTAGACGCTTCGTGGTCTAACGCGGCTATGGGAGCGTCCGCTCCAATCATGCAAATTGATATCTCCTCACAATTAGAGCTTGGTGGATACTTCACAATTGCGAGGCTCAATGAGCAGGCCGATGCTCGGGGTATTTCGTGGAGTTCTATAAATCCTTATGCAAGTGAGATACGTGAGGGTGCAACTTCAGAAGATTTTGAAGCCATACCAATTTATGCAGGCAAGATAGATATCGCAGTTACTGAGGTAAAAGAGTGGGTTGCGCAAGGCTATTTAGTAATTTTCACAGCTTCTGGACCGGGCATCATCGACCGCTTCAATCAAATTTTTATCGAAGCTGATATCCCTACGCGAGTAGTACCACGTATTGATAGTGCACTTACTAGGGGAGTGTTATATCTGACGGTAACCCCAATTGAGCACGGATATATCTCCCATTCGGCAAAGTCGATTCTTATAACTGAAAAAGATATCTCGGGGCAGCGATCTTCCAACAAAGATCAAGCCCGTATGCCATCTCGACGTAAAAAAGCGATTGACCCTATTGAATTGCGAACTGGTGATTTTGTTGTACATGAGCAACACGGAGTTGGTCGATATATAGAACTTGTACAGCGCACAGCAGGTGGTATCTCGCGCGAATACATGGTCATTGAATATGCCGCATCTAAGCGAGGTCAGCCAGCTGACCGACTTTTTGTACCCACAGACACACTTGAACAGGTAACGCGTTATGTTGGCGGTGAAGCACCTGCTGTCCACAGAATTGGTGGTGCTGATTGGCAAAATGCTAAACGCAAAGCCAGAAAAGCTGTCAAGCAAATTGCAGCTGAATTAATTCAATTGTACGCCGCGCGAATGGCTGCTCCCGGTTTCGCATTTTCTCCCGATACTCCTTGGCAGCGCGATTTGGAAGAAGCATTTCCTTATGTTGAAACAATAGATCAGCTCTCAACAATTGATGAGGTGAAGCGCGACATGGAAGCTCGACACCCAATGGATCGAATTGTGTGTGGAGATGTGGGCTATGGCAAAACTGAGATTGCCATACGAGCAGCGTTCAAAGCTGTACAAGATGGTAAGCAAGTCGCTGTTTTAGTTCCGACGACGCTATTAGTGCAACAACATCTGACGACTTTCATGAATCGCTATACGGGATTTCCTGTGAGAGTCGCTGGGTTATCTCGCTTTAATACGGCTAAGGAAAGTAAAGAAATAGTCGCAGGACTCAGCGATGGTTCCATTGATATAGCCATTGGCACACATCGCTTACTTTCCAAGGATATTCAATTCAAAGACCTGGGGCTCGTAATTGTTGATGAAGAGCAGAGATTTGGTGTGGAACATAAGGAAGAGTTAAAGAAGACCCGAACAAATGTGGATGTTCTTTCCATGTCTGCAACTCCTATTCCTCGGACACTTGAAATGGCAATTACTGGAATTCGTGAAATGTCGAATATCACCACACCTCCTGAGGAACGCCATCCAGTCTTGACCTACGTCGGCTTCTACGATGATAAACAGATAATGGCAGCAATACACCGCGAACTACTTCGTGACGGGCAAATCTTTTTCGTACACAATCGCGTTGATTCAATTGATGCAATGGCAGAACGCTTGCATAAATTAGTTCCAGAAGCCCGCATAGGAATAGCCCACGGGCAAATGGGTGAACGAGAACTCGAAGATGTCATCATCGCGTTTTGGGAACGTGAATACGATGTTTTGGTTTGCACGACAATCATTGAAAGTGGAATCGATATTCCTAATGCAAATACTCTTATTGTTGATCGAGCCGATTCGTTCGGGCTTTCACAGCTTCACCAATTGCGTGGTCGTGTGGGCCGCGGTCGTGAGCGTGCTTATGCATACTTCCTATACTCGGCCGATAAGCCATTAAGCGAAATCGCACATGATCGCTTGAAAACTATTGCAACAAATACAGATTTAGGATCCGGGATGCAGGTTGCACTCAAAGATTTAGAAATTCGTGGAGCTGGAAATTTGTTAGGTGGGGAACAATCTGGGCATATTGCAGAGGTTGGTTTCGATCTATATATGCGAATGGTCGGAGAGGCAGTAGAAGATTTCAAGACTGGAATTGTGGATACAGAAGAACGAGTCCGCGATTGCAAAGTCGAACTTCCGGTAACTGCCCACCTGCCCATTGAATATGTTCCTTCGGGACGCTTGCGTTTAGATCTGTACAGGCGTATGGCAGATGCGCCAACAGATAAAGAGCTGAACAGCATTGTTGAGGAACTCGAGGATAGATTTGGTCCAATGCCACAGCCAGCTAGTAACTTGATTGAGATTGCTCGAATTAGAACTTTTGCAAAAAGTGTAGGGCTGACCGAAGTTGTCCTACAGGGTAAATTTCTCAAATTATCACCCGTCGTTATGCAGGATTCGGCTCAGGTACGAACTCAACGGGTTTTCCCGGGCACTCTCATTAAACCTGCGACAAAATCGGTATTAGTGGCAAAAGGCACCCCGCTCAACCTTCAACCCAACTCGCAAGAGGGTGGGGATGTAGGGGATACTTCAACCCTGTCGTGGGCATGGGATGTGCTCAAGACCGTCTTTAATAAGTGAAACGGAGCTTTTCTTGAGTAATCTTTTGCGCAGTCGTAAGAAGGTTTTTGCAGTTGGCGTTGTTGGTGTTGCTGGCCTTTTGGTACTTCTGACGGGTTGCACTCCAATGAATTCAGCCGCAACGATAGGCAAGACTTCAATAACTTCGGATCAATTACAAAAGTCGGTTTCTGAAATAATTTCTGAGCGTGGCAAAGTTTCAACACAAGGAATGAATCTAGATACTGGTGAAGTGCTCAATCGTAGCCAGCTCACATTCTTCGTCATCTCAGAGTTATTGCTCCAAATTGGTCATGAGAACAAAGTTTCAGTTTCTGAGCAAGAGATTACCAATCAAATAAGCACCGTCACACAGCAAGTGGGGGGCGCCAAAAACCTTCCAGGTGCAATGGTTAACGCCGGAATTGCGCCGCAAAATCTACGTCAGTATTTCCGAACATATCTAATGTCATCAAAGATTAGTAATTTGCTCCTTTCAGCAGGATTTACAAAAGATAATGTCAGCGCCGCAGTTCAAAAGCTTGTGGCAGATGAATCAAAGAAGTTAAAGGTTTCCATTAATCCCCGCTATGGCGTTTGGGATTCCACGAAAGTGACCATACTTGCGGCGCCTCTTGCTGCAGGTGCTGTTACGAAATAGTCAACATGCACGATTCTGAGTTGGAGCGTTTGCGCGCAACAATGGATCGACTTCGGTCTCCGGGAGGTTGTCCTTGGGATGCCGAACAAACCCACGAGACGCTTCTTAAATATCTACTCGAAGAGTCGTATGAATTTATTGATGCCGTTGAAAAGGGTGATCGAGTTGAAATGCGCGAAGAACTCGGCGATGTACTTTTGCAGGTTTTCTTTCACGCTCGCATGGCCGAAGAGGCAGACAAGGAACCTTTTGGAATTGAAGATGTGGCTAAGGGTGTTGCAGATAAGTTAATTCGCCGCCACCCACATGTTTTTGGCGACGCAGTCGTGAGCGGAAGCGCTGAAGTTTTGGAGAACTGGGAAGCAATCAAGAAAGCTGAAAAGGGACGCACTTCTGCAACCGATGGAGTTCCGATGGGCCAACCCGCTCTTCCACTTGCGGCAAAAGTTTTATACAGAGCTGAGAAATATGGTTATGAGATCCCGGTTGAAGAAACCGTTGCTTTGGATGAAAAAATAGATGAGGAAACTGCCGGCAGACTTATCTTAGGTCTGATTGCGCAGATACAGGCAAAGGGGATAGACCCTGAAGCAGCTCTTCGAGGCGCTACAAAGGAGTACATAGCCAAGATTCATGCGCACGAGCAAGACGCTTCAACACGATAAGATTGGCAAATAGATTTAATAAAAGAAGGAGTCCCCTGTGGCCGTTATAGATGCCATTCACGCCCGCGAAATTCTTGATTCTCGTGGAAATCCAACCGTTGAAGTTGAAGTAGTTCTCGAAGACGGCAATAGCGCACGCGCTGCCGTTCCAAGTGGAGCATCAACAGGAGCTTTTGAGGCGGCTGAACTTCGTGATGGTGGCAAGCGCTATCTCGGTAAAGGTGTTCTGAAAGCTGTCGAATTTGTTAACGACAAAATTGCACCCACCATTGTTGGGTTTGATGCGCAAGATCAGCGCCTTGTTGACCAAGAGATGATCGACCTCGATGGAACTGAGAACAAGAGCAAATTAGGCGCCAACGCAATTCTCGGTGTTTCACTCGCTGTTGCTCGCGCCGCTGCGGAAAGTGCTGACCTTTCATTCTTCCGTTATATCGGTGGGCCAACTGCTCGCACACTTCCCGTACCCATGATGAACATCCTTAATGGCGGAGCACACGCAGATACAAACGTTGATGTCCAAGAGTTCATGGTTGCGCCAATCGGTGCGGAATCATTTAGAGAATCACTTCGTTGGGGCGCTGAGATTTACCACAGCCTTAAAGCAGTATTAAAAAAGCGTGGTCTTGCAACATCAATCGGCGATGAAGGTGGCTTTGCTCCAAACCTTGAAAGCAACCGCGCCGCACTTGATTTGATTCTTGAAGCAATCACAGCAGCTGGATTCAAGCCAGGTAAGGACATTGCACTTGCAATGGATGTTGCCGCAACAGAATTTCATGACAACGGCAAGTACGACTTCGAAGGCCATAAGTCATCTTCCGATGAAATGATTGCGTACTACGTTGACCTTGTGAAGTCATACCCAATAGTTTCAATTGAAGACCCACTCAGCGAAGATGACTGGGAAGGCTGGGCAAAGATGACAGCTGAACTCGGAAACAAGATTCAGATTGTTGGCGACGACCTTTTCGTGACTAATCCAAAACGCCTTGCTCGAGGCATCGAAGCGCACACAGCTAACGCACTTCTCGTGAAGGTTAATCAAATCGGAACGCTTACCGAGACAATTGACGCCGTTTCTATGGCACACCGTGCCGGCTATCGCTCGATGATGTCCCATCGTTCGGGTGAAACAGAAGATACAACTATTGCAGATCTTGCTGTGGCACTTGAGTGTGGACAGATAAAGACCGGCGCCCCAGCGCGTTCAGAGCGGGTAGCAAAGTACAACCAACTTCTTCGCATCGAAGAAGAGCTAGCTGATTCTGCGTTCTTCGCAGGTCGCGGCGCATTTCCTCGCTTTAACGGGTAATTTACTTTCATGACCAGGGGAGGGCGAACGCTTGCAGTTGCAACTGTTCTCCTTCTTCTTGGCGTAACTCTGGCCCCGCCACTTCAACGCTATTTCACACAGCGAGCACAAATCAATGCGCTCAGCGCCCAGCTCCATGACAGCCAAGCAACGCTCAAGAAAGCTGCCCTTGAACTCGCACAATGGAATGACCCAGCATATGTTGCGCAACAAGCGCGTTCACGATTACATTATGTCTATCCAGGTGAGCACCAATACATTGTTCTTGGCGCACCTGATTCATTAACAAAAACACCAGGTGCACCAGCTGCTCCCGTTTCTGAAAACATTCCAACAGGACTTCCTTGGTATGAAAAAGTTATTTCATCCATCACGAGTACAAACGTAAGTCCAGTCAATTCATGAGTGAAAAACCTACGCAATCTGATTTAGATGCAATAGAAATCCAACTCGGGCGCACTCCTCGCGATGTGCACGCCATCGCCTATCGCTGCCCTTGCGGAAAGCCTGCTGTCGTTGAAACTCCTCCACGGCTTTCAGATGGCACACCATTTCCCACCTTTTATTACGCCACATGTCCGCGGCTCACTGCAGCGATTTCTACTCTAGAAACAACGGGAATGATGATGCAAATGCAGGATCGCCTTGCTACTGATGATGATTTGGCTGACAAGTATTCTGCTGCGCACAACGCGTACATCGCCGCAAGATCGGCACTGGGCATGGATGTTCCGGAGGTTGAAGGAGTAAGCGCGGGTGGAATGCCCAAGCGAGTGAAATGCCTGCACTCACTTGTTGCTCACACACTTGGCGCCGGACCCGGAATTAATCCATTTGGTGATGAAGCACTAGCCGCACTTCCGCAATGGTGGGTGGAAAACCCATGCGAGTAGCAGCGATTGATTGTGGAACAAACTCCATCAGACTTCTGATTGCAGATATTTCTGGTACAAACTTTCGCGAAATATACCGAGAGATGGAAATAGTTCGCTTGGGGCAAGGCGTTGATAAGACAGGTCAATTTGATCCTGAAGCAGTAAAAAGAACCCTAGAAGCGACGAAAAAGTATGCGCAGGTTATTGCCTCCAAAGGCGTAGAAAAGATTCGCTTTTGTGCCACGAGTGCTACGCGTGATGCTACGAATCGACATCTATTCATTGACGGCGTACGTGAAATCCTTGGAATTGAACCAGAAGTTATTCCTGGTACCGAAGAAGCTGCGCTCTCTTTTATGGGTGCAACAAAAGAGCTACTTCCAGCCGATGGTTCATTTCTTGTCGTTGATATAGGCGGTGGTTCCACAGAGTTTGTCCTAGGGACTGCAAAAGTTAATTCAGCTAAAAGCGTGAACATCGGATGTGTGCGAATGTCTGAGCGCCATCTGACTTCCCAGCCACCCACACCAGAACAAATAGCCTCTGCAACAAAGGACATTGATGCTGCCATTAATGACGCAGGATCAACTGTTGATTTCACCCAAGCCCAAACCCTCGTAGCCGTTGCAGGAACCGCCACAACTATTGCTGCAGCTGCGCTAGATCTTCCAGCTTATGACCGCCTGGCTATTCACCTCTCCCGCATTTCTGCAGAGAAAGTTCACGAGGTTGCAAGGATGTACCAATCCATGACTCGTGATGAGATAGCGGCTCTTCCATATATGCACCCTGGGCGCGTTGATGTAATCACATCAGGAGCATTAGTACTTTCACGCGTAATGACCCTAACCGGAGCGATTGAATTCGTTGCATCTGAATCAGATATTCTCGATGGAATTGCATGGGGCTTTGCGCTATAAATCGCTGCCTGTTTTAGATAGGGCAATAACAAAGTGCACTCTCTGCCCACGTCTTGTTGATTGGCGCGAAGAAGTAGCAATCACTAAACGCAAAGCGTATGAAAACGAAAAGTACTGGGGTAAACCTGTTCCAGGTTTTGGACCTACAGATGCCAAACTCATCGTCCTTGGTCTTGCGCCAGGTGCCCATGGCGCAAATCGAACTGGGCGAGTGTTTACCGGCGATCAATCAGGTGACTGGCTCTACCGCGCGCTTCATAAAGCAAAGCTTGCAAAGATAGCAACAAGTACCTCGAAGAATGATGGACAGGAGTTAGTAGATACTCGCATTCTTTGTGCAGTCAGATGTGCTCCGCCCGATAACAAACCAACCACGGAAGAGAAAGCAACCTGCGCTCCATTTTTCACTAATGAAATTGAATTACTGATGCCGACTGTAAAAACTTTTCTTGCCTTAGGAAATCTTGCATGGACGCAGATCTATTCAACTCTGACAGAAATGGGGGAAACCCTTCCAAAACCTCGTCCGAAATTTGGTCACGGAAATTCCTTCACTTTTGTGGGAAGTGATGGAATGAAACGGTTGATTATCGGTAGCTACCATCCAAGTCAGCAAAATACATTCACGGGTAAATTGACTGAAAAGATGCTCGATGATGTCATCAAAAAATGCGTGAAAAACCTCTAGAAATCACCTAGTAGACTCCACCACGCATAAACCAGTTATTGAGCCCCGATAGCCCAATGGCAGAGGCAGAGGACTTAAAATCCTCCAAGTGTGGGTTCGACCCCCACTCGGGGCACCAAATACTTTCTAATTGAAGTTTCTTTGCTAAATTGATGGTTGTGAGAGCGCAATTTAAGAAATTTATGAAGGCAAGCACAATCTTCTTTTTTTCAATTGATCT
>CAIMSI010000001.1 GCA_903844115.1 uncultured Actinomycetes bacterium | reverse complement strand
TTATGCAAAATCTTGTCATCAATATCTGTGACATTGCGAATAAAGGTGACGTCGTAACCCGAAGCCGCTAACCAGCGACGGAGAATGTCAAAGTTCACTCCGCTTCGAATGTGACCAATGTGTGGTGGCGCTTGCACAGTTGCCCCACACAGATAAATGCCAACTTTGCCAGCAACGAGGGGCTTGAATTCTGTTGTTGTGCGCGTAGCCGTGCTGTACAGATGAAGTGTCATGAGAATTCGACCAAAGCACTGGATGAAGCAAATATTCCTTCTCCGCGCCCAGTAAATCCCATTCCATCTGTGGATGTTGCAGACAAGGAAACAGGTGCACCAAAGAGTGAAGAGAGCGTTTTTTCTGCTTCATCGCGACGTGAATTAATTCGTGGTTGATTCCCGATTACATTAACGGCAATATTCACAATCGAAATCGATTTTTCGTTCAAAAGTTTTACAACATGATGAGCCATTGACGCACCGGTTGCATCTTTCATCTCAGGGCGATCAACACCAAAAACTAAACCAATATCACCAAGTCCTGCAGCCGAGAGAAGTGCGTCGCACATTGCATGTATGGCAACATCGCCATCTGAGTGTCCTTCTAACTTCTTCGTACCGGGCCATTGCAAGCCAACGAGTGCACATGTTCCGTCATTACTGAAACGGTGTGCATCACTTCCCAGGCCAGTCCGAAGAGATGAGGTCATTACTCGGCGCTCTCCACAATTTTTTGAAGCTCTGCAGCGGTTTCCACTTCAGCATCGCCTTCTACTTGTACGAGGACTTCTTCACCCGAACGAATACCGAGTGACATAATTTTAAGGATGCTGGCGCCATCGATCATGTCACCTGGCACTCCTTCGACAACTTTTGCCAAGCGCACAGTGCATCCAGATTTCTTGGACATTTGTGCAAAAAGTGAAGCAGGCCGTGCGTGTAGACCAACTGCTGCAACAACGTGGGAACGAAATTCTTTCATGTAGGTAGCCTAACTTGTAGTGGATGGTGTTTAATATGAACATCTATTCAACCATATGCACAAATGTGAAAGTGGAAAGATGACAACTATTCAGCTTCTTAAAGGCCACCCACTGAGTTCTAAAGAGCATGCAACTCACGCTCTTCTATACATGTGGAAAGTGCGCAAGTTCGAAGAAGCAGTAAAAGACCTCTTTGGCCGAGGCATGATGCACGGAACTATGCACCTTTCAATCGGACAAGAAGCATCCGCGACTGGAATGTGTTTGGCCTTGGATTTGGCTGATCAAATTACTTCTACTCACAGAGGACACGGCCATTGCATTGCAAAAGGCGCCGACCTCACTCGCATGATTGCAGAATTGCTCGGAAAGAAAATTGGTTACTGCGGTGGCCGTGGTGGATCAATGCACATTGCAGATGTTGAAACCGGCAACCTCGGTGCTAACGGCGTCGTAGGAGGCGGAATTCCTATCGCTGTTGGCGCAGCACTTGCATCAAAGTTACAGAAAAAGGGAACCGTCGCAGTTTCATTCTTTGGCGATGGAGCGATGAATGAAGGTGCTTTCCACGAGGCTGCGAATCTTGCTGCAATTTGGAAGCTACCTGTTATTTTCTTCTGCGAAAATAATCATTACGGAATGAGCTCCTCGACCGACAAGGCATTTGCTATTCATAAGCTTTCAGACCGTGGACTTGGCTATGGAATCCCAGGCGTCACAGTCGATGGAAATAACGTCGTAGAAGTTTACGAAGCAGCAGAAGCTGCCGTGGCTCGTGCCAAAAGCGGGGGCGGCCCAACAATTATTGAAGCAGTTACATATCGCTGGGAAGGTCACTCACGTTCAGATAAAAACCTTTACCGTACAAAGGAAGAAATTGAAGAGTGGAAACATAAGGATCCAATTCCTAAGTTCATCTCCATCTTGCATGAAAAGAATTTACTTTCACAAGTTGAAATTGATGCAATCCAACAGCAGGCATACGATGAAATTATGCACGCTGTAAATGAGGCCGTGAAAGCAGAATCCGCAGAGCCATCTGGATTATTGGATGCAGTCTTTAAGAAGGTGAGTGCATAGTGAGCGAAAAGAGCGATACAAATAACCGCATGCTCACCATGGCGGAATCTCTTCGTGAAGCAATGACTATTGCAATGACTGAACGCGATGATGTCTTCCTTATGGGCGAAGATGTTGGTATTTATGGTGGAGCTTTTGGTGTCTCATCTGAGATGCAGAACAAATTTGGTGAAGAACGCGTTATCGATACGCCAATCTCTGAACTTGGAATTGTCGGCGCTGCGGTCGGCGCAGCCCTCGCCGGAATGCGACCTATCGTTGAAATTCAATTCTCTGACTTCACTGCTCAAGCAATGGATCAAATCGCAAACCAAGCAGCGAAAATTCACTTTATGCTCGGTGGCGCTTTGCACGTTCCACTCGTTCTTCGCACACCACAAGGTTCCGGAACTGGCGCAGCAGCGCAGCATTCACAAGTTCTCGAGACTTGGTTTGCAAATATTCCTGGTCTTAAAGTTGTCGTTCCATCTAATCCAGCCGATGCAAAGGGACTTCTCCTCTCTGCAATCGATGATCCAAATCCAGTTATTTTCTTAGAACACAAATTGCTCTATAAATTCCCTGGCCGCGATGCCGTGCCTGAAGGTTCAGAACGTATTCCGCTCGGTGTATCAAAAGTTGTTCGTCGCGGTTCTGACCTGACCATAGTTGCAACTGGCATCATGGTAAATAAGTCATGGGATGTCGCAGAAAAATTAGCGGCTGAAGGAATAAATATTACGTTGATTGATCCACGCACAATTTCTCCACTCGATATGGAACCAATTCATGAATCAGTGAGAGAAACTGGCCGCCTACTTGTTGTTCAAGAAGGCCCTTCACATGGTGGCTTTATCAATGAAGTTATTGCCCGCGTAAGTGAGAGCCCAACATTTGGTTCATTAATTGCGCCCATCAAGCGTCTTGCCGGCATGAACATTCCAATTCCTTACGCTCCTCAACTAGAACGCGCAGCCGTTCCTCAAGTAGAAGATATTGAAGTCGCTGCTCGCGAAATCGTAAAGAACTGGCGATAATCTAGCCATGACTTTCAAACATATCGTCGTCATGCCAAAGATGAGCATGACCATGGAAACTGGCGAGCTCATTAATTATCATGTTACAGCTGGTCAGCATGTGAAGTCTGGTGATCTTCTTTTCGAAGTTATGACCGACAAAATCGATATGGAAGTTGATTCACCGGCCGATGGAGTTATCACGACACTGATTGGTGAAGTCGGCGCAACAATCGAAATTGGTAAACCAGTTCTTGAGATGGAGACGGAAACTCAAGTTATTTCATTTGATTTCAGTGATGACCAAGCTGATATACCGGCCGAGGTGGCACCGGTTCCAGCACCCGTGATTACTCAACCGGTTGCTGCAAAGCCAGCCCCAGCTCCGGTAACTCCCGCTGTGGTACTCCCAGCCACCGTCCTAGCAGTCCCCAAGGCTCGTGCAATGGCTGCTGAAAAAGGAATTGATATCCGCACAGTTGTACCAACTGGTCCAGATAAAACGATCATGGCTGCCGATGTAGCAAACGCGCAACAAAACCCTGAATTAGCAAAACGTCGCGCTGGAAACCAAGCACTCATCGCTGCGCGCATTGCAGAAGGCGCGTTGATTCCGCAAGCTACATTTAATAAGAGCGCCACAATTGATGGAAAATTAACCGACGCCAAAATCATGAAGGCGTGGGCACGCGTTCTCAAAGAGGCGTTAACAACTGAGATTGGCGTCGCCAAAGTAACCGCTTCGATTTATGGAAGCGCCTTGCCCGTTTACAAGAACATCGAAACTATGGACGATTCCTCACTGACCGCCCTTATAGCCAGCACGAGCGCATCAGCAGGAACTGGAAAGGTTCCACTAGCAATGCTTTCAGGGGCAACCACAACTCTCTTTGATCTGCGCGAGCTG